>RFZO01000223.1 GCA_009920715.1 Actinomycetota bacterium
GGGAGCCCTCCGTCCTTCTGTGAGAGTGACATCGACCCGCGGGTGGGGTGGAACCGCATCCCGAGGTCCGCTGCTGCGGCAATCTCGGCGGAGAGAAGATCGCCGCCACTACGGGGATGGAGGTACAGGTGATCCGTCGACGTGGTGCAACCGGAAAGCGCCAGCTCCGCCAGGCCGATCCACGCCGACACGTGTGCGCCCTCCTCGTCGAGCGCACGCCACAGCGGGTACAGGGTCTGCAGCCAGCCGAACAGCGGGGCGTTCGTCATCGGCGGGAACGCACGCGTGAGGTTCTGGTACAGGTGATGGTGAGTGTTCACGAGACCGGGGGTCACCAGGCAGCCCGACGCATCGAGTGTCTCCGCGGCCTCAGGTGGTGCGTCCGCGGAGGACCCGACACCGGTGATGAACCCGCCGGTGATCGCCACCCAGCCGCCGTCGAGTTCCCTCCGCGCGCCGTCGACCGTTGCGACGTAGCCGTTGCGTATGAGGAGGTCGGCCCTGTCGCTCACTCGAGGGTCTCCAGCACGAGTGCGATGTCGGCTTCGGTCGTCTCCGGGTTCACGATGCACAACCGTAGACAAGTCTCGCCCTGCCAGCTGGTGGGAACGGTGAAGGTGATGCCCGCGGCCAGCACCCGCGCGCTCCACTCCTCGTACTGCTCGTGCGTCCAGCCGGCGCGCCGGAACACCAGCACCGACAGCTCGGGTTCGAGAATCAACTCCACGTGCGGGGCCCGACGGATGAGTTCTGCGCCGGCGTCGGTCACCGCGAGCGTGCGCTCCACCGCTTCTGTGTAGGCACGCGTCCCATGGGTGGCGAGGCTGAACCACAGTGGCAATCCCCGCGGCCGGCGCGAGAGGTGATGCGCGTAGTCGCTGGGGTTCCAGTCGTCGTTCACGTGCAGGGCGTCCAGGTACTCGGCGTGCTGGGTGTGCGCGGCGCGTGCGATGCGCGGCTCCCTGTACAGCAGCGCGCAGCTGTCGAACGGCGCGAACAGCCACTTGTGCGGGTCGACGATGAAGGAATCGGCGTGCTCGATGCCGGCGAACAGCCCGCGGCGCGACGGCGCGCACAGCGCCGCGCCGCCGTAGGCACCGTCCACGTGGAACCACGCGCCCGCTTCGCGGGCCGCGGCACCCACTCCCTCCAGGTCGTCGACTATCCCGACGTTCGTCGTTCCCGCAGTCGCCACAACTGCGAACACCCTGGCTGCGTCGTCCTCCGGAAGCGCCGCGATCGCGGCCCGCGTGGCCGCACCCTCCATCCGTCCGCGCCCGTCGGTGTCGACGAGCACGACATCGGCATCCATCGCCCGTGCCGCCTGGGCCACGCTCGAGTGCGCCGCGCGCGACGCGACGATGATTCCCCTGCTCCTGTCGTGCGTGCCGCCGCCGCGGTGACGCCAGTGCCATCGCGCCGCGATCAGCGCGGAGAGATTGCCGGCTGTCCCGCCGCTGACGAACACGCCGCCCGCGCCGTCGGGCATCCCCGCGAGTCCCGCGATCCAGTGCAGCGCCTCGTTCTCCGCGAACACCGCCCCCGCACCCTCCTGCCACGAGCCGGCGTAGACATTGGCCGCGCTGATTGCCACGTCGAACATCCCCGCCGCCTCGCTCGGCGCACCGGGGACATAGGAGAAGAACCTCGGGTGGTCCACGCTGATGCACGCCGGCGCGAGAACCTCCTGCCAGATGCGCAACGCCTCGTCACCGCCGATCCCCTCGGGGGTGACGGTCACGCCCGCCCGCCGGCGCAGGGTCTCCACCGGCTCCGCGTGGTCGAGCGGCGGGTCGGTGCGCATGCGCCGCAGCGCGTACGACAGAATCCGCCAGCTCAGCCGTTTGCCGCGGCGGTCGAAGGAGTGCATGCCCGTCACGGGCGTGGACCCGTCCCCTGGTCAGACGTTTGTGTCGAGGAGTTCGCTGCCCTCATGACGGGCCTCGCCGTCCTTCCACAGGAGGTGCCCGAGCAGGCCCGCGAGCGCGGCAGTGGAGAGACCGACCACGATCGGGAACGCGAACAGGATGATGGCGAGAATCAGCGCACCGGGCATGTCATCACCGTAGCGGCTTGTACGCCCACGCCTCTATCTCGACGTTGCCGCCGAACGGCAGGGCGGCCACGCCGATGGTGCTGCGGGCGGGACGCGCCCCGTCGAACCCCGCCACGTACGCCTCGTTGAACTCGGCGAACGTCCCCATGTCGGTGAGGAAGCACAAGGTCTTTGCGATGTCGGCGAGCGTGGCGTCGACCGTGGCGAGTTGGGCCTTCAGGTTCTCCACCGCCTGCGCGGTCTGGGCCTTCACGCCTCCCTCGACGATCTTGCCGTCGACGATGCCGAGCTGACCGGAGACGATGATCCAGTCACCCGCCCTGACCACCGGTGTGTACGGACCTACTGCTGGTTGTGCCATGGGTCAAACCCTAGGCGAACGGGTGCCGTGCGTACCATTGCGGTGATGGACACAGCCCCCTCCCGCCCGGTCAGCAGACGTCGCTTTCTCGCGATGTCGGCCGCGGTCGGCGCGGGAGTCGTGGGTTCCGGCTCGTTCCTCGCCGCGTGCGGCGGGAGCACGGCCGGCGACGGGAAGTACGCACCCGAGGACCTCGCCGTGATGCAGCGCTTCTCTAGCTCCGGGCTGGTCCCGGGCAACGTGCGCCTTCCCGTGTCGCTCGCGACCAAGTCCGAGATTCTGGACGACGCAGCGACCGCCGCCTACGCCACCCTCACCGCCCGCGTCGTCAACGTGCAGTCCGGCGCCACCGTCGCGGACTCACTGAGCGCGACGAAGCACGGGGAGGGTCTCGCCCTCCCGTACTGGCCGTTCGTCGCGCCGATCACCGAGCCCGGCACCTACGCGCTCATCATTGATGGGGCTTCACCCGACGGCGCGGCCTTCCAGGTTCTCGACCCGGCGAAGGTGTCCATGCCGGTCGTGGGAGGAAAGCTCCCGCCGTTCGACACGCCCACCGGCGATGACCCCCGCGGCGTGGATCCCATCTGC
>RFZO01000224.1 GCA_009920715.1 Actinomycetota bacterium
GTAGACCCCGTCCAACCCGACCTCGGAGTTCAGACCGCCGCCGCCGGTGAGCGTAGCCCCGCTGACCGTGACCCCGCCGGGGGGCACGGTGTTGGTGGACAAAGTGATGAGGTTCCCCGTCGCGCCGGGGACGACCGCCGTCAGGTCGACGTCCGACCCGTCGAGCACCGCCGTCACGGTCGCGGCGGCGAGACCGTTGGCCGTGTCGTTGATGGCCGCAGTGATCTCGGCGGCCAGGGCGGTCGTGGTGCCGAGAGTGCAGTTGAAGTTGTTGGCCCCCGACGTGCGCCCACCCGCGACGCCCGTGAGGGTAACGCCGCCGATGGTCACGGTGTCACCGGCGGCGAGGGGCGCGCTTACGACGGTCAGCGACCCGGTGGCGAATGTGTTGGACCCGTCCACGAACACACATGTCGACCCGTCGTCTTCGGCGACCACGGTCAGGTTCGCCAGGCGGACGAAACGTGGGATGTTGGTGGTATCGCCCTGAACGACGTGGATCGTCGGGTCGGCGTCCGAGTTGACGATGCGGACCTCGCCCTGTCCGACGAGGACGACGCCGTCCTTCTCGATGGTCAACTTCTCGGTGTAGGTGCCGGGGAACAGGAGGATGACCTGCGGGTTGGACGCCGACCCCGTGGTCGGGAGCGCGTCGATGGCGTCCTGGATGGTCGTGAACTGGGCACCGCCACCGACGCCGACCACGGTCGTGTTCTCGATGGTCTGGATGCCGACGAGGTCGGCGAGCACGACACCGGACGGGAACGACGGGTCGACGAACCGCAGCTCCCCGGCGGCGGCGTCGCGCGAGATGGTGCGCGTGCCCGCGGCGGCGGGTTCGATCTGGAGTACATCGGTCTTGAACGGGGGTTGGGCCATCGTATCCTCAGACGAACACGTCGTAGCCGACGGTTCCGGTGAAGGTGACCCCGACCTGGACGGTGAAGCCGGTACTCGTCTTGTTCGTCACACGGACGGGCACGAAGTCGGACGGGGACAACTGGACGCGGTAGTTGGTACCCGTCATGGGCGTGGCGAAGGTGACGTCCTTCGACCCCTCGGCGACGAAGGTGAGGTTTCCGTTGACGGCGGAGGTCATGGCGATGATGGTCCCCACTTGTGCGATGGCGTTGTTGATGTCGTCGACTACGGACTGAGGGACGCTGGTCATCGAGTCGATGAGCAGCCCGAACGGGGTTCGGATGTCCCGCACCCCGACGACGCCAGCGACGTTCACGCAGATGGTGAACCGGTAGAGGTTCGTCCCCGAACCACTGGTGTACGTTGCGTCGAACTGGACTCGGGTGGCAGCCATCAGTGTACCCCGGATGTCTCGAAGCCGCGGGCCTCGAACCACGCCGCGAGCTTGCGGAGGGTCTTGTCCTCGGACGACCACACGGCGACGGAGTCGAACTCCTCCCGCACGCCGAAATCGGGAGGAGCGGACATGCCCGCGAGGCGGAGACGACCGTCGCGCATCCCCGACAGTAGGCTGGGGATGTTGCGTCCCTCGGCACCGCTGAGGAAAATGGTCAGGCGGTACTCGGGGCGAGCGACCTCGGACAGGTACCTCGCCGCGACGGCCCGTGCCAGAACCACCCTGTGGTGCGTGGGGATAGTTGCCATCCGAAGGACTCCTCTACTGGCACCCGTCGGATAGGCGGAACACCGTTAGGAGATGATGCGAGTGATGGCGGCATCTAAAAATGGTCGCTGGACTTCGCGCAGGATGTTGAGGTTGGCACCCACGAGGTCGAATAGGTCGGCGAGTTCGATGTGTCCAGCGGATCGAATCCGATGCGTGGACCGGATGAACCGATGGCGGACGAACCCCTGGGACACACCCATCACTTTCGCCACTTCGGACTGGCACGTGGTGTGGTACATCCGCAGCATGATCTCGACATCTATGGGATCTTGGAGGACCGACTGGATGATAGGCTTCGCCGTTGGTTCGTCGAACGCGGGCAGGCGGAGCAAGAACCGGATGCGTTCGGCGGCACGCTGGAGACGGTAGCACACGGTCGGTTGACTGACCCCGAAGATGGCGGCGATGTCGGTCTGACGCTTCTGCTTGAAGTAGTACAACTCCACGAAGTCGGCCTCCCTCGGGGGTATGCGCTCGAGGATGTTCCGCACCTTGGACAGGCGCTCCTCGGACTCCTCGGGCATGTGTTCGTCCAGGCTGAAATCCAGGTAGGACAACCCGTCATCGACGGAGAATTTGGACTCGATGTCCTGGGGAGACATGATTCTGTAACCACCCGACCAGTCTGACATACGATCCTCACTCCGCGCCGTCGCAGGGAACAGTGAATGAACGAGGTACTTCTACGATTGCGTCCAGCGACCGCATCCGAAACCGAACGACGAGGTTGCCTGACGATGTGGAGTCGACAACCTCCCCGTCCATATTGGCGTAGAGGCCGGAATTCACGGATACCCAGGTTCCGATCTGGGCCTCTTCGCCGACATGCTTGGCGAGGTTGGCCTCCATGTCGAGGACAACGGCATCCGCAACGACGGACAGGACCCGAGACCCCGTCGGGGTCGGGGTCGTCAACATCCGCTTCACGTACGGTTGATCGGTGCGGGAGATGTACGGTAGTTCCGTCCCGTCCGAGGCGACGAACGCGTACCCCTCCATGAGGTGGATCGTGACCCTGCGTCCCCCCGTGGTGTAGGACTTGGACGGGATGAACACCGGGTGCGAGGCGGATAGGGACAACGCATCGCGGAGCAACGGGGCAAGCGTGCCGTCCTCCGCCTTGCGCTCCCCGAGACGGGTGAGCTCGATGACGGCCCACGACGTGGGTCTACGTGGACGAAGCTCCGACATTTATGGAGAATTCCTGGACGAGCCGGGACAATACAATACCGAATTCTCCTGACCCCATGGGGGGCACTGCCCCGTTATTCCTGTTGCCATGATCCGACCTCCGACCGACAGCCCGAGGATCGATATAGACCCCACCCTCGTTGACCCAGGGCGTTGCCGGGG
>RFZO01000225.1 GCA_009920715.1 Actinomycetota bacterium
CTCAGCGGCCTGTGCTTCCTCGCGGGAACACTTCTCATGCGCAAGAGGTTCAAGCCTGATGAGGAGTCAGCACCATGAGCGAAGCACGCAACACCATCATCATCGGGTCCGGACCTGCCGGGCTCACCGCCGCCATCTACACGGCGCGCGCGTCGCTCGCCCCCCTCGTGATCGAGGGTGAGCCCTCCTCCACCAGCGACCAGCCGGGTGGGCAGCTGATGCTCACCACCGAGGTCGAGAACTTCCCGGGCTGGCCCGAGGGCATCCAGGGTCCCGAGCTCATGATGAAGTTCCGCGAGCAGGCCGCCCGCTTCGGGGCCGAGTTCATCACCGAGAAGGTCACCAGGGTGGACTTCTCGCAGCGCCCCTTCACGGTGTGGGTGCGCGACAAGGAGTACAAGACCGATTCCGTCATCGTGGCCACGGGCGCCCAGTCGCTGATGCTGGACCTGCCCCGTGAGACCGACCTCATCGGGCACGGCGTGTCCACCTGCGCCACGTGCGACGGGTTCTTCTTCCGCGGCCAGGAGATCGCCGTGGTGGGCGGCGGTGACTCCGCCATCGAGGAGGCCACGTTCCTCACCAAGTTCGCCAGCAAGGTCCACCTCATCGTGCGCCGTGACGCCCTGCGGGCCTCGCGCATCATGCAGCAGCGCGCCTTCGACAACGAAAAAATCGAGATCGTCTGGAACAGCCAGGTCACGGCCCTCCACGGCGACTCCTCCCTCTCCGGCGTCACCCTCACCTCCACCGACGGCTCCACCCGCGAGCTCCCCGTCACGGGCCTCTTCATCGCCATCGGCCACAAGCCGAACACGGGCATCTTCTCCGGCGTCCTCAACATGGAGGACTCCGGGTACCTCATGACCCGAGCCGGCAGCACCTACACCGATGTCGAGGGCGTGTTCGCCTGCGGCGACGTGCAGGACCACACGTACCGCCAGGCCATCACGGCGGCCGGTTCGGGCTGCATGGCGGCCATCGATTGCGAACGCTGGCTGGAGAGCCAGCACTAACATCTCATCCCACACGACAAAGGAACGGACCATGGCAGACGGAATCGTCACACTCACGAGCAGCACCTTCGACGAGACGGTCAACAGCTCCTCCACCCCCATCCTCGTGGACTTCTGGGCCGAATGGTGCGGGCCGTGCAAGATGATCGCGCCGATCCTCGCCGAGATCGCGGGCGAGAAGTCGGGCAGCCTCACCGTTGCCAAGCTGAACGTCGACGACCACGGCGACATTGCCAGTCGATTCAGCGTGATGAGCATCCCCACCATGCTCCTGTTCAAGGACGGCGAGGTTGTCAAGCAGATGGTCGGAGCGATGCCGAAGGCTCGCCTCCTCGAGGAGATCTCGGAATTCCTTCCGGCCTGACAATCGGCCCCGGTCACCGCGGGCCCGCCGTCCACGACCTGCAGCGGAGGCTCTCCGCCGCGGGTTTCCTCGCACCCGGCTCGGCCGAGGACTCCACGTACTGCGCACGCACGCACGCGGCGGTGATCGCGTTCCAGGATGCCTTCGGCCTGCGCACAGACGGCATCGTCGACGACATCGTGTGGTCCACGCTCATCGAGGCATCGTGGAACCTGGGCTCCCGGGTGCTGTTCCTGCGCACACCGAACCTGCGGGGTGACGACGTGGCGGAGATGCAGACGGTGCTGAACCGGCTGGGGTTCGATTGCGGCCGTGTGGACGGGATATTCGGCCCGGTCACAAAGGCTGCCCTCGTCGACTTCCAGCGCAACATCGGGGCCGATGCCAACGGCATCTGCACTCCCGACACGGTTGATGTGCTGCTGCGCGTGAGCTCCCAGTCGGGGTCGGGACCGGGTGCTGCGGCGGTGAGAGAGCGAGAGGAACTGGGCGAATCGACCCCGGAGAAAACCGCGCGCGTGGTGATCGGCGGATTCGACGGCACAACCGACCTGGTGCGCGCTCTCCAGCACCGCGCGTCAGCGGTGTTCCCGCTGAGCACCACGGTGGAGGGCGACGTGATCACCCATGCAGAGGCGGCCAACAGGTACGGCGCGGATGTGTACGTGGGACTCGAGCACTCCTCCGAGGACTCCTGCACCGTCTACTTCTACGAGGTGCCCGCGTTCGTGAGCATCGGCGGCAAGGCTCTGGCGGACCGCATCGTCGCCACCCGGGAGACTCGGATGCCTGCGGTGCTGTGTTCCATGGGGCCCGACACCGTGGTACGACTGAAGAATGCAGCGATTGCCAACGCAGTGGTGACGTCACTGCGGGACTGGCTGGCGGCTCCCCTGGAGGACTAGTTGTCCACAGGCAACCCACAGGTGTTGATAACCATTGACCTCAACCGCCAGTTGAGGATGAGGTCTGTGGATTCAAACCACGCCGTTGTAATTTAGGTCAATTAGTCCTGAATCTCAGTCATGCGGCGGTAGATCCGCTCCAGGTCGACCAGATCGGCGAAGTCGACGGAGATCTTGCCCCGCTTGCCCGCCATTGACACGTTCACCCGCGTCTCCAGGAAGTCCGCCAGAAGCTTCTCCAGCTCCAGCAGCCCAGCCGGCTTGAGTGCAGTCACGTGCGGCTTGGGTCTTTCCCCTCCGCCCGTGCTCCCCTGCTTCACGGTGGAAAGAAGTGGAATGATATTAAGATCTCAACCTGTTATCGAACTCCCTACAGGGTCGGACCAATATTGCAACAGCTAGAGGACCAGCTCGAAAGCAATCCTCGTGACGAGAACGAGGAATTTGAAGAACATGTCAAGGCCATCAACACCAGATTAAGTTTCACAGGGATTCGCCCGATTTTTGTGGAGGGAGGCACGGCCTTATCAGTTGCCCACATTATACGAGAGATTGCCAAAAACCTGCCTGTTTACCATGCCGGAGCATTGGCGCGGGGGCTCATCCTTGAGACTAATTATGAGCTTCAAAATGCATGTCAAAAGGTCATGAAGGACTTGGCGATAAGATGGGAGACAAGAACGATTCTTGGGGCCAAGGGATTGGAGTCGCAGG
>RFZO01000226.1 GCA_009920715.1 Actinomycetota bacterium
GCGGGTAAACACGCTCCAGAGGTCGGGGTGGCCCCAGTTGAGCTGATACCAGTCGCCCCAAGCGGCGCTGTCCGCGCAGATCATCCTCTCGGGCTTGTCGTTCGCTTCCGCTGCGGCGGCCTTGAGCTGGGCCGGCGTGGCCCACGTCTCGCGGGAGCTGAAGAAGTATGTATCTGAATTGGCGGTACCCGGCGGATTGGCGATTTTGCGATACGCTTCCGGGGTGGCGTAGACGACGTTGGCATAGGCGAAGAGCGGCTGCGTCGGCTCCATCAGCGGAGCCTCGGCGATCCAGCGTCCGTTTTCCTGGCGGACTTCGGCGCTGCGCCAGAAGCGGGTGAGTTCATGGACGTCCTGGCTGAAGTAGATCCGGACGGTCTGACAGGGCAGTGCGGGGTCGGGCGTGACGACCGTGATCGTTTGGGTGGGGGCACTCGCCATTTCCACCTTGGTCGTCTGCGGGGATGCGTCCTTCGGCAGACAACCCGCGAGGGACGGCACGTTGGTGGCGATGCGGACGCACTCGACGGCGGCGTCGGATGCGCTCCCGCCGATGTGTGCGCCGAGGTTTGCGAGAAATGCCTTGAGGATGGTGTCCATGTTAGCTCCAGTTTGAGGGACGCCCTGTGCATCCCGTCGCGTGGTGATACCCCGCAGCACCGAGAACTGGACCTCCCCTCTTCAGAATATTTGAAGGGACATGATGCGGGTTGCCGCCCTATACGGATGCGGTGGTAGGTTCCTCGAGGAGACCCGAACCCGATGGCGGCATCCATCAGAAGCCTGCGGAACGGCATACTGCCGGTCGACGACGCATCCCGAGACGACATCGTCGTCGGGGACGTCGTCAGTGTGTCCGCGCTCGCGCCGGCGACGAGCTACGCCTGGGTGCTGGCCTTCGTACCCGCCGGATCGACGGCCACCTTCTCGGGCAGTTCGACCGCCGTGTCCCCCGGCAACTTCACGGTGGACCTGCCGGGACCGTATCTCGTCCGCCTGACGACCGACGCGAGCCTTCCGACGGAGACGACCCAGTACGTCCGCCTCCGCGTCCTCACGCCGAGCCTGAACCTCCGCCTGGTCGCGGCGGGGGAGCGGCGGGACTCGACGGGGGTCATCCCGGTCGATGCGTCGCCAGAGGGGTGGGCGAACGACCAGAACTACAACCTCCAGACCCTCGAGGCGGCCATCGCCACGGCGGGGTCTGGGGCGGCCATCTTCTCCCTACCGTTCACATTTTCGACGGCGTCCCCCGCCGTCGTGTGCCCCCTCGGGGCGACGGCATACGTCCTCCACACGCGGGTGTTCATTTCGACGCCGTTCGACGACCCTGCGGCTACGATTGAGGTGGGCGTCACGGGAACCCCGTCCGCCCTTCAAGGCGTGGGGGACAACGACCCTGCGGTCGCGGCCACCTACATCTCCGACGAGACCTACCCCTCGTCCGGTTTGACGAATGTGATCCTCACCCTCACCCCTGCCGCGAGCACGGCGGGATCTGGGGTCGTCTTCGTGCTCGTCCACAACCCGTAACGGGGAGGTACATTCGTCATGTCCGTTCTCTCAAAGCTCGCTGGAACCTTCCAGTCCACTTTCCAGATCGCCAAGGGCGGTGCCAAGCTCAAGAACAACAGCGGCGTCATCGAGATCCGCAACGCCGGCGACTCGGCCTACGCCAACGTCAAGGCGGACCAGAGCCAGTTCGCCACGGCCCTCATCAACAGCAACGCCCAGGTCAAGGCCACGTCCGGCGGCCAGGTCACGTTCCGCGACGCTGCGGACAGTGCCAACGCCAAGGTGTTCGCCGCCGACCCGCTCACCACGGACCTGCAGGGCCTCGCGACGGTCAACTACATCAACAGCAACCCCCCGACCACGGCCGCCTCCATCAAGTCCGCGCGGATCCAGTCGGGTTCCTACGCGACGACCTACACTACGTCCGCCACACTCCCGAACACTGCGGTCGTCACCCGCTGCATCGTGGATGTCGTCGTGGCCCTCGATGTGGGGATCACGATCGAGATCGGCACCGACGAGGCCGGTCAAGCCGCCCGGTTCCAGGCCACCACGGACAACGACACCCAGACCGTCGGGTCCTACGAGACGACCCCGTTCAACATCGTGAAGTCCACCGGTGGCGCGGGTTCCGACCAGAAGTTCCTGATCACGCTCTCCAGCCTCCCGACCGTCGGCACGGTCAACATCTTCGTCGAGTACGTCGTCCCCCAGTCTTGGTGATCTGACCCCCACACCCCCGAGTAGGTAGGAGGACGTTGACGATGCCACCCGCGACCATCCGCAGTATCCGCAACGGGGTCACGCCCGTCATCGGCGCGAGCCGTGACGACCTGCACTCCGGCGACGTGGTTACGGTCAACTCCGTCAACGTCCACACCACCTACCCGTGGCCCATCGCGTACAAGCATCCGGGTTCCACCGCCACCCTGTCGGGTGGCGGTGGAACCACGTCTGCGGCGACCGGCCGGCACCCGTTTGCGTCCACCTACATCGGACCGAACCAACAGAACATGCCCCACGAGGACGACACCACCGACCTCGGGGCGACGACCGATGTCGCCGTCAGTGGGTACCTGGTCATCCTGTGACGGGGTACGGATTCAATACATACGGCCTGTCGTCGTACGGCAGCATCGACATCGAATCGCCCCGCGTGGTCGGTGCGCGGTCCATCGACGGGTTCACCATCGAGGTCACCTTCAGCGAGGAGATGGTCGCCGACGCGGCCCTTCTCGACCCGGCGTCGTACACCGTCACCCCCACCCTCGGCGCACCCGCCACCGTACTGTCGGTCGCGGTCGGGACGACGACCACGGTCCTCATCACGCACTCGGGCACGACCCTGGGCGGGACGTACACCGTGGACGTCGTCGGACCCGTCACCGATGTGGGCGGCAACACCCTCCTCCCCGGCACCACGTCCGCGACGTTCCGCGCCCTGGGCACCGACCCGACCGCCACCGCGGTGGCGG
>RFZO01000227.1 GCA_009920715.1 Actinomycetota bacterium
GCCGAGCTGCGGCGCAGCCTCGGGATGAACGTCGTCCCGTTGGGTCCGGACGCCGCCGCCGCGGTGCTAGGCGCGCTCCGCGCGAACGAGGTCGTGTGCCTGCTGTCGGACCGCGACATCCAGGGCGGGGGAGTCGATGTGTCGTTCTTCGGCGAGCGCACCACGCTGCCGGCCGGCCCGGCGATGCTGGGTCTGCGCGCGGGGGCCACAGTTCTCCCCACCGCCGTGTATTTCACCTCGAAAGTCGACGGCCACCACGCCATCGTGCGGCCCCCGCTCCCCATGGAACGGTCGGGGAGCCTGCGGGAATCGGTCTCGTTTATCACGCAGAACCTGGCTCACGAGCTCGAGTGGCTTATTCGTCGGGCACCGGAGCAGTGGCACCTGTTCCAGCCGAACTGGCCGAGCGACCCCGGGTACGGAGCCGACCGCAAGGAGTGACCGGGCAGGATGCCCGTGGTTCACCGGCCGTGAACCCCCGGTTCATCCGTCCCCGTTACATTGTCGGGGCGGACCCGCAGGAGGACCCATGGCACGGATACAGCTCGCATTGAACGTGGGGAACCTCGCGGAGGCAATCGACCACTACACGAAGATGTTCGGGGTCGGTCCCGCGAAGGTGCGCGAGGGCTACGCGAACTTCGCGGTCGACGACCCGCCGCTGAAGCTGGTGCTCATCGAGGGTCACGGCGAGCCGGGCACGATGAACCACGTGGGGGTCGAGGTCGGCTCCACCGAAGATGTTGCCGCGAAGATCGACGAGTCCCGCCGACTCGGGTTCGACATCACCGTGCAGGAGAGCGAAACGTGCTGTTTCGCCGTCCAGGACAAGGTGTGGATCAACGACGGTGAGGTGCCGTGGGAGTGGTACACGGTGCTCGAGGACGCCCCGCAAGACACCTCGCTGGTGAAGCTCGGTGCGAAGCCCCTGATCATGGTCGAAGGGAACTCGAACGTGTGCGGGCCCGACGGATGCTGCTGAGACGCCACCTCGGCGAGTTCCTCGGGACCGCGCTGCTCGTCATGGCGGTGGTCGGTTCCGGGATCATGGCCACCGGACTCACCGATGACGTCGGTCTCCAGCTGCTCGCCAACGCGGTGGCAACGGGCGGTGCCCTCTTTGCGCTCATCACGGTGTTCGGGCCGGTGTCGGGCGCCTCGTTCAATCCCGTGGTCTCGGTCATCGGCCGCATCCTCGACGGCGGTCCCGGGCTCAGGGTCGTGGCGACCGACATCGTCGCCCAGTTCGCGGGCGCGGTCGTGGGTTGCTGGGCGGCGAACGCCATGTTCTCCCGGCCGTGGCTGGAGACATCGTCGAAGGTCCGTGACGGCGGGCCGCAGTGGTTCGCCGAGGCGGTGGCGGTGATCGGGCTCGTGCTCGTCATCCGTGGCGGCATCAGGGCGAAGGCGAACGTCGCCGCCATGGTGGCGGGCTGGATCACCGGCGCCTACTGGTTCACGTCGTCCACCAGCATCGCCAACCCAGCCGTCGCGTTCGGCCGCATGTTCTCGGACTCGTTCGCCGGCATCTCGCCCGGGTCCACACCGATGTTCGTCGTCATGCAGGTCGCGGGCGGGGCAGTGGCTCTCGGACTGGTCCTCGTGCTCTTCGGTCGCGGGGACTGATGCCGGGAGTGCTGTTCCTCTGCGTGCACAACGCGGGACGGTCGCAGATGGCCGCGGGTTTCGCACGTGAGATCGGCGCCGGCCGGGTGGAGGTGTTCTCGGGCGGGTCCGAGCCCGCCGCAGCCGTGAATCCCGTCGCGGTCGAGGCGATGGCTGAAGTGGGCATCGACATCACGGGCAACGTCCCGCAGCGCTTCACCGATGAACTTCTCGCCAGGGTCGACGTGGTCGTCACCATGGGATGCGGCGACACATGCCCGTTCGTGCCGGGCAAGCGCTACGTGGACTGGCCGCTCGACGACCCGAAGGGCCGCCCGATCGACGAGGTGCGCCTCATACGGGACGCCATCCGGTCGAACGTGGCGGACCTGCTCGCTCAGCTGTAGGCGGCGAACAGCTCCCCGATGGCCTTGGCCTGGCCGCCGGAGGTCGATGACATGACTGCGATCGGGTGCACCCCCGTGGACGCCCACTCGGCCAGGCGCTCGCGGACCTTTCCGGACGGTCCGCTGATCGTGCAGTCGTCGAGCCACTCATCCGTCATGAGGGAGGTGACCGCGTCCCGGTTGCCGGCGTCGATCGCCGACTCGATGGCGTCCATGACGTCTCCGTACCCCGCCGCCCGCCAGTAGTTGCGGTAGTTCGGGAGCGAGACGTATCCGGTCAGCGTCTTCCTGTTCACCGCGCGCGCCGCGTCGACATCGTCATCGATGACCGTCGGCACCATGTTCGCAAGGAAGAACCCGTCCTTCGAGCGCGCCGCGGGCACCTGGTCGAGCTGCGCCGACATGTGACTGAGCGACGCGTTGGCCCAGATCGCACCCTCCGAGACCTCGGCCGCAAGTTCGAGCATCTTGTTGCGCAGGGTCGCGAGGTACACGGGGGGCAGCTGACCGCCGAACCTCTCGTTCGCCCGCATCGCCTCGACGTAGTGACGGATGTCCGAGAGAGGCTTGCCGGTCTCCACGCCGAGCCGCGAGGTGACCGGCCCGTGGCTGACGCCGATGCCGAAACGGAACCTCCCGCCCGACACCTCGTGGATGTGTGCGGCAGTGTTGGCCGCCTCCACGGGATGGCTGTAGTAGATCGGCTGGATCGACGTCCAGTAGGGGATGGTGCTCGTCTCGTGGGCGAGCGAGACGCACAGTCCCATGGTGCCGCCGAGGCTGGGGCAGGCGATGCCGGAGAACCCGCGGGCCTCCGCTTCCTTCGCGGTGTCGAGCATCGCCCGGCGCTTGCCGGCTGTCGCGACGATCGAGAGTGCGGGACGGAACGATGCTTCTTGTGACATGCCAGTACCGTAGTCCCCATGCTGCGAGTGGGAATGGTGTGCCCCTACAGCCTGACCATCCCCGG
>RFZO01000228.1 GCA_009920715.1 Actinomycetota bacterium
GCGCCCTCCTTCAAGGCACTGGACTGGACGCTGGCGAAGCTGGCGGCGGGCGCGATGCCGGACGTGCTGGAAGTTTGGCACGAAGGCCGGTGCGGGCGCTGCGGGCGGGCGCTCACCGACCCCGAGAGCATCGAGACGGGCCTCGGGCCGATCTGCCGGGGGAAGTAGCACGCGGCGGGCGGGTAGGATAGAGGATTCATGCCCGCTCCTGGGTAAACCCCTGCGGCGCAGACCGGGCCTGATCCCCTGGTCTGCGCCGCGCTATAGGGGAGCCGATGGGAGTGGCGAACCAGGAGCGGAGGTAGACATGGACAAGAGAATGATCAGGCTGGCGATCAAGGCTGCCGACCACGGGCGCGCCTTTCCTGACTGTGAGTGTGTGGTTGTCACAGGTACAGCGTGGGGCAGCAGGGACAAGGAGTTGTTTGTGCGCCGGATCTTCATCAAGACCGGCAAGTCTGAGGCTACGTGGATCGAGATCGAGGGGTACGCCCGCCGTAGCCCCCCAGACGACTTCGAGCGAACGGAGGGCGGTGAGTACGGCAAACTGTCTGACCTCCGCAAGAAGTATCGAGCGTTCGCGTCGCTGCCCGTGTGCGCGCTACTGGGGTTTGAGACAAAGAAGACGCAAGGCGCTGTAGACGACATGCAGCGTGAGGAGTGGGTTCGGCTGCTGAAGGAAGAGCGCCGCCCCGACCTTGCGACGCTGGAACCGGCGGCGGAGTCAAAGCAGCAGTTGTTTGAGCGCATGATGCGCGAGATCCTCGGCGATATGATCGCGGGGCGGAGTGGGTATCGGAATGGTGCCGTTGACCGGGTTGTGCTGGCAAGCGAACTGTTTGAGGCGCTGTCCAACCACCCGGTATACGATTGGCATAAGGACTGGAAGTTCGCAAAGGAATGCGGCGACAGGGTACTAAATGCGTCAGGGCTGCGAACCGATCGCGAGGGCTGGCACCTTCTCCCAGGCCACACGGGTATGACGGATTCGGGGGCCGCTTCGCGCACATCCTCGCATGAGTGGGGGGCGAAGCTCGCTACTTCCTGTTGACAGTGTATACAGCGCGGGATACTTGCCGTTCAGGAGGTGAAGATGAACGGCAAGATTCAGCGCATTCCCGCGAAGATGTACCAGGAGGCCGGTGAGATCGCGGAGGAGATGCGCCGCGATCCGATCTATGGGCCGATGGTGCGCGGGCCGATGGATGTGATCCGAGTCGCGCTGCGGCGCGGGCTGGACGCGATGAAGGCGGAGCGGGCCGGGGGTGCGAAGTGAGCGACGATCTGGACTTCGAGGATGAGATCGAGGCGGCCCCCGCCGACCGCACCCTGACCGACAAGGGCAACGCCGAGACGTTCAAGGAGCTGAACGACGGGCGAGCGTGCTGGTGTGCGACGAAACCCGGCTCCGGCTGGATGGTCTGGGATCGCTACCGGTGGCGCCCGGATATGGAGCGCATGACGACGGCGTGGGCGATGGAGGTGGGCGGGTGGTGGCGCAAGCAGGCGCCCGCTGCGCCCCCGGCGGGCAGCGAAGATCCGCTGGACAAAGAGCAGGCTGACCGGCGCAAGGCCATCCTGAAGCACGCGGCCCGGTCAGAGTCGGCGGGCGCGGTGCGCTCCCTGCTCGATCTGGCGCAGCCGATGATGGCGGTGCCGGGGGAGCGGTTTGACGCCGACGACATGCTGTTGTGTACGCCGAGCCACTACTACAACCTGGGCGACTGGAAGCGCAGCACGCCGCGCCCCGAGAAGTACTCGACGCGGGCGACCTCGGTCGACGCGGGCGGTGACTGCCCTCAGTGGCTGGCGTTCCTCGACCGGATCATGGGGGGCGATCAGGAGATGGTGACGTATCTCCAGAAGGCGCTCGGCTACTGCCTGACCGGGAGCAACGCGGAAAACTGCATCTTCATCGCCTACGGGTCGGGGGCGAACGGCAAGAGTACGTTCATGGACACGATCATGCATGTCTTTGGGGAGTACGCCCTTGCGACGCGGGTCGAGACGTTCATGGCGCAGCAGCAGGGTTCGATCCCCAACGCCATCGCCGCCCTCGACGGGGCGCGGCTGGTGTCCTGCTCTGAGACGCCGGAGGGCGGCGGGCTGGATGAGGCGCTGGTGAAGCAGGTTAGCGGTGGGGATCTGATCTCCGCCCGGTTCCTGAACCGCGAATATTTCAACTTCAAGCCGAAGTTCAAGCTCTGGATGCTCACCAATCACAAGCCGGTGATCAAGGGGACGGATAACGGGATCTGGCGCCGGATCCGGCTCATCCCCTTCGAGGTGACGATCCCGCTGGAGCAGCGCGACACGGGGCTGACCGAGAAGCTGAAGGCCGAGGCGGGCGGGATCCTGCGGTGGGCGCTGGCGGGGCTGCGCCTCTGGCGGGAGCAGGGGCTGAAGTCGCCGGAGCGGATCGAGGCGGCGACCGAGGGGTATCGTTCGGAGATGGACATCCTCGGGGAGTTCCTGCGGGATGAGTGCGAGGTCGGGCCGCAGATGTTCGTGAGCAACACGAGCCTGTACAGCCGCTATGTGGAGTGGGCGAAGGCAAACGGGCTGATGCCGAAGTCGCACAAGTGGCTGTCTCGGGCGCTGATGGACAAGCAGTACACCCAGGAGAACGGACGGGCGGGTCGCTGCTGGCGCGGCCTGACGGTGCGCGACCGGATGGCGTAGCAGCTCGCGCAGGGTGTGAAGTGGGGCGGCTCTGGCAACGGGGCCGCCCCTTCTGCGTTCTGGCGCTGATCTGTAGACAGATCGGGGGCGTGTAGACACTTCGTAGACAGATTGAAACCGGGAAGTGTCTACGGAATACAGGCATTGAAACAACGGAAGTGCAGCGCGTAGACAGATCAGACAGATTTTTCCGACCCGCCGCTCTTCTATACATTCTTGGCAATCTCTCTCATGCGTAGGGTACGGAAGAAGTGTCTAATCTGTCTACATGCAGAGATAGA
>RFZO01000229.1 GCA_009920715.1 Actinomycetota bacterium
CAACTACGCGCGCGAGACGATCGAACTGTCCACCGGCGTCACCGCCGTGGTGGGCGACAACGCCCAGGGCAAGACCAGCCTCGCCGAGGCGATGAGCTATCTCGCCACGCTGCGCAGTTTCCGCGGCGCCCCGAATGACGCGCTGGTGCGGTCCGGTGCCGATTCCGCCTACGTGCGGGCTGAGATCCGCCAGGACGACGGCCGCGAGATCCTCGTGGAGGCCGAGATCAACCGCGCCGGCCGCAACAGGGTTCTCGTCAACAAGCAGCGCCTGCCCCGCATCCGCGAGTTGCTGGGGGTGGTGCGAACCACCGTGTTCGCCCCCTCCGACCTCGAGCTGGTCACCGGCGGCCCGTCCGAACGCCGCACGCTCATGGACGACGCGCTCGTCGCTCTCGCCACCAAGAACGACGCACTGTGTGCCGAGGTCGACAGGGTGGTGCGGCAGCGAAATGTGCTGCTGAAGCAGGCGGCGGGGAGACTCAGCGCCGACACCGAGATGACCCTCGACGTGTGGGACGAGAAGTTCGCCGAGGTGGGCGACAGGCTGGGTCATGCGCGCGCCACGTTGGTCGCGCGGCTCACACCACACGTGCTCACGGCATACGAGGTGCTGGCGGGTGCACCCACCCCGATCGACCTCGTGTACGAACCGGAGTGGCGGCGCGACGGCGGTCTCGCCGCGGCGCTCGCCGCCGCCCGCACCGACGACGTCCGGCGCGGCGTCTCCACGGTGGGTCCGCACCGTGACGATCTCGTCATCGACCTGAAGGGCATGACCGCCCGGCTCACCGCCTCCCAGGGGGAGTGCCGCACCCTCGCTCTCGCCCTGCGCCTGGGGGTGCACCGCCTGGTCACCGAGCACGTGGGGGAGACCCCGCTCCTGGTGCTGGACGACGTGCTCTCCGAGCTGGATCCCCACCGCTGCGAGGCCCTCCTGCGCCATCTGCCCCCCGGCCAGGTCATCATCACCACCGCCTCCCCGCTGCCGGCGGCGGCCATGCCCGACACGGTCATCCGCATCGCGGGTGGCTCCGTGGTGAGGGAGGGCGCATGAGCGACGGCACGGACGACCTTCTCGACGACGGGACGCCGCGCGAGCCCGAGGTGCACATCGACGACATCCTTCCCGGTCGCGCCCCGAGGTCTCTCGGCGAACTGCTCGGCAGGTTCATCGGCAGGACACTCGGGAAGGACGCCCCCGCGGCGAACGACATCTTCTCGAGGTGGCGCGCAATCGTGGGTGACACGGTGGCCGACAACGTGACACCTGTCCGCCTCGAGGACAGGACTCTCACCGTCGAGGTCGTCGAACCGGCATGGGCCACCCAACTGCGATTCCTCGAGCGGCAGCTGCTGTCCACATTGCGCGAGCACGCAGGAGACGTGGTCGAATCACTCGAGGTGAGGGTGCGACGTTCCCGCTAGTACGACACTCCGTTAAGTAGAATGAACGCACCATGGCAGCAGAGAAAAAGGCATCCGCGAAGAACCCCTCCGCGGACTACGGCGCCAAGGACATCCAGGTTCTCGAGGGCCTCGATCCCGTCCGCAAGCGTCCCGGCATGTACATCGGGTCCACGGGGCTCGCGGGGCTGCACCACCTGATCTGGGAGGTCGTCGACAACGCCGTCGACGAGGCCATGGCGGGCTTCTGCACCCGGGTGGGGGTCACCCTGCTGGCCGACGGCGGCTGCCAGGTGGACGACAACGGCCGCGGCATCCCGGTCGACCCGTACCCGTCCGGTCCCCACAAGGGAAAGAGTGCGGCAGAGGTGGTTCTCACCGTCCTCCACGCCGGCGGCAAGTTCGGCGGCGAGGGCTACAAGGTGTCGGGCGGCCTCCACGGCGTGGGTGTCTCGGTGGTCAACGCCCTCTCGTCGCGGGTGGTGCTGGAGATCGACCGCGGCGGCGACCGCCACACCATGGAGTTCAAGGACGGCGGCAAGCCCGTCAGCAAGCTGGCCAAGACGGGTTCCACCCCGGCCCGCGGCCGCAAGACCGGCACCACGGTCACCTTCTACCCCGACGCCACCATCTTCGCGTCCGAGGGCGTCGAGTTCGTCGCCCGCACGGTCATGGAACGCCTCCAGACCATGGCGTTCCTCAACAAGGGGCTCGAGGTGGTGTTCACCGACGAGCGTGCCGGCCGCGAGCAGACCGTCACCTTCCAGTACAAGGGCGGCATCGTCGACTTCGTCAAGCACCTCAACTCCTCGAAGGAGTCCCTGTTCGCGAAAGTCGCCTCGTTCGAGGACGAGGACGAAGAAGAAGGCATGCAGGCCGACGTGGCCATCCAGTGGAACACCGGCTACTACGAGGGCATTCACGGCTACGCCAACGGCATCAGCACCACCGAGGGCGGCATGCACGTGGAGGGCTTCAAGACGGCCCTCACCTCGGTGCTCAACAAGTACGCCCGCGACAAGAACCTGCTGAAGGAGAAGGACGACAACCTCCTCGGCGAGGACATCCGCGAGGGCATCACCGCCATCATCGCGGTGAAGCTGCGCGAGCCCCAGTTCGAGGGCCAGACCAAGGCCAAGCTGGGCAACGTGCCCATGCGGTCCTTCGTGCAGAAGGCCACCAACCGCTACCTCGCTGAGTGGCTGGAGGAGAACCCCACCGAGGCCAACAAGGTGGTCAAGAAGGCCATCGCCGCCGCCCAGGCGCGCCTCGCCGCCAAGAACGCCCGCAACGCGGTGCGCCGCAAGACCGCGCTCTCCGGCGCCGGCATGCCCGACAAGCTGAAGGACTGCAGCAGCAACAACGCCGAGGAGAGCGAGCTCTTCATCGTGGAGGGTGACTCCGCGGGCGGCACGGCCGTCGACGCGCGCGACCCGCGCACCCAGGCCATCCTCCCCATCCGCGGCAAGATCCTCAACGTCGAGCGCGCCCGGCTCGACAAGA
>RFZO01000230.1 GCA_009920715.1 Actinomycetota bacterium
AAGACTGATGCCGCTGTGAGTGCCCGCAGGCGGCGACGCTGTTCGTGTCGATGGATGCACCTTCACCTTCTCCCTTCAGATGCAGATCATCGTTCGCACCTCCATCCACGCCCCGTTGGCCACCGTCTGGCGCGCCTACACCACCCCGGCCGACATCGTTCAGTGGAACGCCGCGTCGGCAGATTGGCACACCACCACGGCGACCGTCGACCTCCGGGTAGGGGGCGCGTTCTCGTCGCGGATGGAGGCGAAGGATGGCAGCTTCGGATTCGACTTCGCCGGGACCTACACGGCGGTCGAGCCGCAGCGCCTGCTCGCCTACGCCTTCGGGGACCGGACCGCGCGGATCGAGTTCGCCGAGGGGGGTGACGAGGTGACGGTCACGGTGACCTTCGACGCCGAGACCGAGCATCCCATGGAGCAGCAGCAGGCGGGGTGGCAGGCGATTCTCGACAACTTCCGGCGCCACGTCGAGTCGCTTGGGTAGGGTGAGGTCGGCCCCCCAAGCTCCCGGCAGGTCCTCCGCCGGGCCGGGGTTGGCTCGTGGGGAGGGGGCGACTAATATTGAGGCACGGCTAGGTAGCTCAGTTGGTAGAGCAGCGGACTGAAAATCCGCGTGTCGGCAGTTCGATTCTGCCCCTAGCCATTGTCAATCAACGACTTACGAGATTTTGGGTCGTTACAATTCGTACTACATTCGTACTACATGAGGGGGGACCAGCGATGGTCCCCCCTCTGACGTTTGGGGGATGGGGTCGATGTAGTACACGATTTACTACAGACACCGTGGGGAATCCGAGTGTCGATAACGGGGTCGGATGGTACGTTCTGGACGGTACCCAAACTGACCTCCGTACTACATGACGTACTACATGGGTGTGGGGGTCTGTTTCAAGTGTGTTTGCGATTCAAGACGACCGAGGAAGCGACCGATGAAGAACAGAATCCCGTCGCTTCTGACTCTGATAGCTCTGATCGGTTCAGGGTGTTCTGGACCCACTGAACCCGTCGCTATCGCGACGATTCAAGTGACTGCTCCCAGTACCACGCTCGCCAGTGGAGCAACGATTCAACTCACGGCAGCAACATTAAGCCAGAACGGAAAAGCACTCACTGACCGTGTTGTAACGTGGTCATCGTCAAATCAGTCGGTAGCCACCGTCTCGGCAACGGGTCTCGTCACGGCAGGCTATGTGCTCGGCGGGACCAACGCGGCCGTGACGATCACCGCCGCGGCGGAAGGTATCACAGGCACCGTGGCGGTGAGCGTGACACCCTCATCTGTCGCGACGGTCGTGCTCACGCCTGCCACCGGGACCATAGCCGTTGGAGCCACACTTCAGCTGGCGGCATCCCTCAAGGACGTCGTGGGAAATACGCTGACGGGTCGCCCCGTCACCTGGATGGCCTCGGATACTACCGTGGTCACCATATCGCCGAGTGGATTGGTGTCAGCGAAGGCGTACCTCGGCGGCGCGACACGTCAGTCGACCATCAGCGCGACGAGCGAAAGCAGAACGGGTTCAGTCACCCTGAGCGTGACCCCGATTCCAGTGGCCTCGGTGTCGCTGACCCCCGCCACCGCGACGGTGATGATCGGCGCGACCCAATCGCTGACGGCGACACCACGCGACGGTTCGGGGAACCCGCTATCCGACCGTGCCATCACCTGGGGGAGTTCGAATACCAGCGTGGCGACCGTATCAACGAGCGGTCTCGTCACCGGAATCTCAACGGGTAGCGCGATAATCACGGCCTTGAGTGAGGGGCGGAGTGCGACGTCGGTGATCACGGTCCCTCCCGCGGGGCTCGCCTCAGTGCAATCGGTCGCGGGAGGTCTGCTGCATAGCATGATCCTCGGGACCGATGGGACGCTGTGGGCCACCGGGCATAATGCGTTCGGGCAACTCGGCGATGGGAGCTATACGAACCAGACGACCCCCCGGCAGGTGATGTCGGGGGTGCAGGCGGTGGCGGCGGGTCGGATCCACACGATGATCCTGAAACGGGACGGGACGCTCTGGGCCACCGGGAATAATGATTTCGGCCAGCTGGGGACGGGGAATACGACGGAGCTCGTCTCGCCCGTGATGGTGATGTCCGATGTGCGTGCGGTGGCTGCGGGCGTCGGGCATACGATGATCCTGAAGACGGACGGGACGCTCTGGGCGACCGGTGATAATGCGTTCGGGCAGTTGGGTGATGGAACCACGGTCCCCCGTACGGCGCCGGTCCAGGTGATGGTAGGGGTCCAAACCGTGGCGGTCGGTGCCTGGCACACCCTTATCGTGAAGACCGACGGCTCGCTCTGGGCGACAGGGAAGAACACCTTTGGTGCGCTGGGAGATGGCACGGCGTCGACGCGCGCCGTTCCCGTGCAGGTGATGACGGGGGTCCGCGCGGTCGCCGGTGGGGAAGGCCACACCCTGATCCTTCGAACCGACAGCACGCTCTGGATCACCGGGGACAACCGATATGGTCAGCTAGGCGATGGGACGTTCGTATCGCGCACCACGCCAGGACAGCTGATCGCTGGCGTCGAGGCACTCGCCGCAGGATCCCGGCATACGATGATTCTGAAGGCGGACGGCACGTTGCTCGCGACGGGAGCGAATTCCGCTGGACAGCTGGGAGACGGAACGCTGACAGACCGTGGGGCACCAGTGCCGATCATGGTAGGGGTCCGAGCGGTTGGCGCAGGTGAGTATCACACGCTCATCGTAAAGACGGACGGCACCCTCTGGACCACGGGGGATAATAGATATGGAGCGCTCGGGGATGGCACGTCCGGGACGAGCCGGTCGACCCCGGTGCGGATCTCTCCCTGATCCCGTCGCCTCGCCGACCCCTTCCTCGACTCCTATGATCCGATCTCTCCAGCAGATCGCCCTCGTCCAGCATGACGTCGGA
>RFZO01000024.1 GCA_009920715.1 Actinomycetota bacterium
GGCGTGGAGTGCTCCATGATCGACGGTGCCGGCTGCTGCGGCGCCCCGTACCTGCACAGCGGTGACGTGGACAGTTTCACCAAGGTCGCCGTGAAGCAGGTGAAGGCTCTCGCGGCCGCGGTGCGTTCCGGCAAGGACATCGTGGTGCCCCAGCCCACATGCGGCTACGTGCTGAAGAAGGACTACGTGGACTACGTGGGCGGGCCCGACGCGGAGCTCGTCGCCGCGCACACCTACGACAGCTCCGAGTACCTCATGAACCTGCACAAGGCGGAGGGAACCGAGCTGGACACCGAGTTCGGCGGCACGGTGCCCGAGACCATCTCGTACCACATCCCCTGCCACCTGAAGGCCCAGAACATCGGACTGCGCAGCCGCGACCTGATGAAGCTGACCGGAGCGAAGATCAAGCTCATCGACCAGTGCTCCGGCATCGACGGCATGTGGGGCCTGAAGGCCGGCAACGAGGAGTACTCGGTTCCCCTCGCGGTGAAGCTGGGCGAGAAGGTCACCGCGGCAGGCTCCGAGGCCGTCGTGGGCGACTGCCACCTGGCGAACACCGCGATCGACGAGCAGACCGGCGCCGGCGCGGTGCACCCGCTGAACATCGTGGCCCGCGCCTACGGAATCCCCGAGAACGACTGACCCCGCACCCCCGACAACCCCCACCACAAGGAAGATGAGATGACCACCACCATGTCACGCAAGCTCACCCTCGACGACATCGCCGATCTCCGCGCCTACGAGCGCGAGCGCGAGGCGTTCCGCGCCTCGGTCATCGAGAAGCGCCGCGTCCGCCGCGTCGCCCTCGGCACCCTCATGTCGCTCTCGTTCGAGAACCGCGACACGATGCGCTACCAGATCCAGGAGATGATCCGCGTCGAGAAGACCATGACCGACGAGGGAGTGCTCGAGGAACTGCACGCGTACAACCCGATGATCCCCGAGCCGGGCCAGCTGTGCGCCACGCTGTTCGTCGAGCTCACATCCGAGGACCAGGTGCGCGAGTGGCTGCCGAAGCTGGCGGGCCTCGAGCGGTCGATCTCCATCGTGCTGAGCGACGGCACCGCGGTGCCGGGACGCATCGACGAGAAGCACGCTGCAGGTCTCACCCGTGACGACGTGACGGCGGCAGTGCACTACCTGGTGTTCGACTTCACCCCCGACCAGGTGGAGGCATTCGGCTCCGGCGAGGTGACCGTCCAGTGCTCCCTCTCCACCTACCTCGAGGTCGCGGCCCTGGCGCCCTCCACCAAGGCTGAACTCCTCTCCGACCTGCGCCCGTAAGGGCCCGGGCATACGGGGGGCCACGCCCGGCCCGAATTGGCACTGTGTGACAGCGGGCACATACCATTCCGTCAGAGGTGCGGGGGCGCCTCGACGGAGGGGGAGCGATGTCCGGTCCGGAGATCAGTTGGCGTCAGCGCGGGGCCTGCCACGGTCTCGACCCGTCCATCTTCTTCCCTGACTCCGAGGAGAACGCCGAGGAGGCGAAGTCGATCTGCGCCATCTGCTCGGTGCGCATCTCGTGCCTTGAGCATGCCCTGTCCTCGCGCGAGAAGGACGGCGTGTGGGGCGGCACCACCGACAAGGAACGCCGCCGCATCATCCGTCAGCGGCGCCGTCCGGCGTAACCCATTCGTCGTTTCCGGCGCGACGCGGGGATACTTGGGGGATGGCGCACGAGGACTCCTTCATCGGATGGCCCGACCTGCTCACGCGTCTGCTCCAGGGCAACGACATCGGGTCAGCCATGGCCGAGTCGGCGATCACGGAGATCCTCCGCGGTGACACGACACCGTCACAGATGACCGCGTTCGTGGTGGCCATGCGCGCCAAGGGTGAGACCGCCGAGGAGCTCGAGGGAATGCTCCACGCTGTGCGCGCCGCGGGCAACCGTGTGAACCTTCCCGCCGACACCGCAGCCCGGGCCATCGACATCGTCGGCACCGGCGGGGACAAGAGTTACTCGGTGAACGTCTCCACGATGGCCGCGCTGGTCGTCGCGGGGGCCGGGGTGCCGGTGTGCAAGCACGGCAACAGGGCGGCATCGTCGAAGTGCGGTGCGGCCGACGTGCTCGAGGCCGCCGGCGTGGCGGTGGAACTGGATCCCGCGGGCGTCGAGGACTGCGTGAGGGAGGCCGGTTTCGGTTTCTGCCTTGCCGCGCGGTTCCATCCGGCCTTCCGCTACACGGGCCCGTCCCGGCGCGAGATCGGCATCCCCACCGTGTTCAACCTGCTCGGGCCCATGGCGAACCCCGCGCCCATCGCGAACATGCTCGTCGGCGTCGCCTTCCCCGCCGTGATGGACCGGATGGCGGCCGCCCTGCAGTCGCGAGGGGTGACGAGCGCGTGGGTGGTGCACGGCCACGGCGGCCTGGACGAGCTTGCGGTGAGCGGACCGAACACGGTGTTCGCGCTGCGCGACGGGACCGTCGAGAAGTTCGAGATCGACGCGAAGGACCACGGGATCGCACGGTCCGGGATCGAGGACGTGCGGGGCGGGGAGGTCGCCGACAACCTGCGGGCGATGAACGAGCTGTTCGACGGTGCCAAGGGTCCGGTGCGCGACATCGTGGTGTTCAACGCCGCATGCGCCATGTTCGTGGCCGGTCTCGTGAGCGATGTCGCCGACGGCATCGACAGGGCGTGCGCATCCATCGACTCCGGGGCGGCACGCGACGTGCTCGCGCGCACCGTCGAGACCAGCCGCCGCGCGGCGGCCCGGATGGAACTGTGAGGCGGGCACGATGACGGTGGTGCGCGTCCCCGCGACCTCCGCGAACCTCGGGCCCGGGTTCGACGCGCTCGGCCTCGCCTTCTCCCTGCATGCCGAAGTCGGGATCGTCGGTGCCGACGACATGCCCGACAGGGCACTTCCCGCCGAGACCACCCATCCCGCGCAGGTCGCGTTCGCCGCGGCTGGCGGCGAGGGCCAGGTGTGGGTCCGCAACGAGATACCCATGGGTCGCGGACTCGGGTTCAGCGGTGCGGTGCGCATCGGCGGCATCGTGGCGGCCGAGGCACAACGTTCGGGCGGCGGTTGGTCGCCCGCGTCGTCCGTTGCGCTCCGTCTGGGGACCGAACTCGAGGGCCACGCCGACAACGTCGCGGCGTCGCTGCTCGGCGGTGCGGTGGCAACTGCCGGTGGACTCGCCGCACGCATACCCATCGCGCTGGAGGCCGACTACGTGGTGTGGGTGCCGTCCTTCACCACCTCCACCAACGAGTCCCGCGGCCGGATCGGCGACAACATCTCGCTCGCCGATGCGGTGTTCAACATCGGGCACACGGCGCTCCTCGTGGCCGCATTCGCCTCGGGTGACGCGTCCGTCCTGCGCGAGGCCACGAGGGACAGGATCCACCAGGACATCAGGTTCTCCCTCGCCCCGGCCAGCAAGGCCGCGCTCGAGGCAGGGCTGGCCGCAGGGGCCATGTGCGGGTGGCTCTCGGGGTCCGGTCCGACGGTGGCGCTCGTGTGCGAGCCGGGTTCGGCCGCCTCGGTGGCGGCCCGGCTGCCCGCCGACGGCGCGGCACGGACCGTCACGGTGGACACCGAGGGCGCGCGAACCCTGTGACACCCTCCCGCCACAGTGGGGGCATGGCTATCGAACAGCGCAGCGAATCACAGAACACCGACAACGTCCCCGTCCTCATGATCTCGTGCGACACGTGCGTCATGCAGGACACCGATGCGTGCGGTGACTGCATGATGAACGTGCTGTGCGACAACGACCGCGGCGCGGTCATCTTCAGCCTGCAGGAGCTGCGCGAGGTGCGCATGCTCGCAAAGGCCGGTCTGGTGCCTACGCTTCGGCACCGTGCCATCGGCTG
Source organism: Actinomycetota bacterium (assembly GCA_009920715.1). Classification (GTDB taxonomy): domain Bacteria; phylum Actinomycetota; class Acidimicrobiia; order Acidimicrobiales; family Ilumatobacteraceae; genus UBA2093. The sequence goes on from RFZO01000024.1 coordinate 3,835, forward strand.
ACCGGATCCCGAAGAACCCGAAGACGGTCAGCGCCTCCGCGCCGGGGGGACCCGCGTACCTCCAGGAGCTGAGGCACGTCGCGACGGCCGCCGGGCTCGACCGCATCGGGGTGGCTCCCGCCGCCCCGCTCGCGCGGGCCCGCGAGCAGATGGCTTCCCGCGTGAGCGCCGGCCTGGTGAACGGCATGAAGTTCACGTACCACAAGCCGGAACGCTCCACTGACCCCTCCGCGCTCGTGCCCGACGCACGTTCTGTCATCGTGGGGGTGCGGTCCTACGACATCGCCCCCGCTGACGCCGGTGCCGACGTGTCTGTCGCGGGCGCTGCGCCGCGGGCGCGCATTGCCCGGTACGCGTGGGTCGACCACTACGCCGACCTGAAGACGTCGCTCAAGCAGGTGGCGGCCCGTCTGCGCGCCGACGGGCACCGCGCGGTCGTCTTTGCCGACGACAACTCGATCGTCGACCGCGAGGTGGCGTGGCTCGCCGGCATCGGCTGGTACGGGAAGAACGCGAACATCCTGGTGCCGGGCGCCGGCAGCTTCTTCGTGATCGGGTGCGTGGTCACCACCGCCGACCTGCCGGTGGGCGAACCGGTCGAGGACGGGTGCGGCACGTGCGTGCGCTGCATCCCCGCATGCCCCACTGGTGCGATCCCCGAACCCGGCGTCATCGACGCGAACAGGTGCCTCTCCTGGCTGCTCCAGAAGCCCGGCGTGTTCCCCGCGGAGTTCAGGGAGGCACTGCACGACCGGATCTACGGATGCGACGACTGCCAGACGGCATGCCCGTTCACCCGCCGCCGCGCACCTGTTGCCGTCACGGGACCCGTCGAGACCGGCGTCGACATCATCGAACTCCTGTCGTGCGACGACGCCACGGTGATGGAGCGTGTCGACCGGTGGTACGTCCATGACCGCGATGCCACGTGGGTGCGCCGCAACCTCATCGTGAACCTGGGGAACGTGGGACATCCCTCCGACCCGGCCGTCGTCGATGCGCTGCGCACCGCGCTGGCTGACCACCGGGCCGTGATCCGCGCGCATGCCGTGTGGGCGGCCGCCCGCACCGGGCTGCACGGTCTGCTGCCCGCTGACGACCCGGACCCGATGGTGCGCGACGAACTGTCCCGTCTGCCAGCCTTGCGGGGCGACCTATGAGGCACCTTCTCGTCACCAACGACTTCCCCCCGAAGATCGGCGGCATCCAGTCGTTGCTGTGGGAATGGTGGCGGCGCCTGCCGTCCGACTCGTTCGCGGTGCTCACCAGCCCGCACGAGGGTGCCGCGGAGTTCGACGCCGCCCAGCCGTTCCGCGTGGAGCGCACGCGCGAGCCGGTGCTGCTCCCGCACCCGTGGATGGTGCAGCGCATCAACCGGATGGCGGCTGACTTCGGCGCGGACTTCGTGGTGCTCGACCCTGCGCTCCCGCTCGGGCTCGTGGGGCCCGCGCTCTCGTTGCCGTACATGGTCGTGCTGCACGGCGCAGAGGTCACGGTGCCCGGCCGGCTCCCGGTGTCGAAGCAGGTTCTCGGACACGTCCTGCGCGGTGCGCGGCACGTCATCGCGGCTGGCGGATACCCCGCGCGCGAGGGCGACCACGCGGCCGGAAGGGCCCTGCCCACCACTGTCGTGCCGCCCGGGGTCGACACCGAACGGTTCGTGCCGCTCTCCGACGAACAGCGGCTCGCCGCACGCGGTCGGTTCGGGTTGGGTGCCGACGACGAGATCGTTCTCGGCGTGAGCAGGCTGGTCACGCGCAAGGGGTACGACACCGTCATCCGCGCGGTCGCGAGGTTGGCGCCGACGCGGCCGCGTCTCCGTCTCGTCATCGGCAGCACCGGCCGGGACGAGGAGAGGTTGCGGCGCATCGCCGCCGAGACCAAGGCACCCGTCACGTTCCTCGGGCGCGTCGCCCATGACGATCTTCCGCTCCTGTACGGCTGCGCGGACGTGTTCGCGATGATGTGCCGCAACAGGTGGGCCGGTCTCGAGCAGGAGGGTTTCGGCATCGTGTTCGTCGAGGCCGCCGCGTGCGGCGTCCCGCAGGTGGCGGGGGACAGCGGGGGCTCGGCTGAGGCCGTGGTCCACGGCGAGACCGGATACGTGATGCCCGACCCGGGTGACGACGCCGCGCTCGCGTCACGGATCGCGGGCCTGCTGGACGACGAACCGTTGCGCAGGCGCATGGGGGAGGCCTCGCGCCGCCGCGCCGTCGGGCAGTTCGACTACGGGGTGCTCGCCGCGCGTTTGGGTGCGGTGCTCGGCGCGGGGTCACAATGAACGGCGTGGACGGCAGCGGAACGGGCGGACCGGGTTCGGTCATCGTGCGGGCGAACGCCGCGCTCACCCTCGTGTTCGTCGTCTCCTCGCTCGTCGCCACGGTCGTCTTCGAGCAGCCGTGGAAGTCGGTGGCGGTGGGTGTGAGCCTGGCCTGCTTCGCGGTCGGGGTCGTCGCGTTCCTGTGGGGATACTGGAACGCGGTGCAGCGCAGCAGGGTCGACAACATCGGTGTGGCAGCGCTCTATTTCCTCCTCGGCGGAATCGCCCCGCGGTCGGTCGCGGTGCGGATGAACGTCCTGCTCGGCGTGCAGACCGTGTGGTCGATCGGCACGGCGATTGCCCGCGGGTCCACCGACGGCAAGCCCGGCAGCACGCTCGCGTTCGGCATCCTCGTGCCGATGATGGGTCTCGGCCTGAACGGACTGTGGGGAGCGTTCCACGGCACGTTCGAGCCCCGTGCGGGCGGCGGGACGCCGGGGGTGTCGCCGCCGGAGGCGCAGAACGGGCAAGATGGGAACCATGAGTGACCGCGCCGCGCAGACCACGCTTATAAACGCCCCGCTCGCCAAGGCGTACGCGGTCGCACTCGACTTCGAGCGTTACCCCGAGTGGGCGAAGGACGTGAAGGAGGCAATCGTGCGCGGCCGCGACGACCAGGGCCGGGCCACGCTCGTGGAGTTCCGCGCCTCCGCCCTCGGCCGCAGCACCAGGTACACCCTCTCGTACGACTACTCCGACGCCCCCAACCGTCTGTCGTGGCACCTTGTCGACGGCGACATCATGCGCGCGATCGACGGTGCCTACTCCTTCGTCGAGGTCGACGGCGGCACCCAGGTGTTCTACGAGATCGAGATCGAGCTCGTGATCCCGCTGCCGGGCTTCGTGAAGCGCCGCGCCGAGCAGAGGATCCTCGACACGGTGAAGGAACTGAAGGCCCGCGCCGAGTCATGACCACGGTCGGAATCGACGTCGGGGGCACGAAGTGCCACGGCGTCGTCGCGGACGAGAAGGGTGCCGTGGTCGCCGAGCTTCGGCGTCCCACACCCCATGCGGGCGAGCTCATCGACCTGCTGGCCGAGATGCACCGCGAACTGGGCGGGGGGTCTGCGCTCGGCATCGGTGTGCCCGGTCTCGTCACGCCGGAGGGGATCATCAAGGCATCCCCGAACCTGCGAGGCGCGCACGACATCGAGGTGGGGCCGCGCCTGCGGTCCGCGCTCGGCATCCCGGTGCACGTGGAGAACGACGCCACGTCGGCCGCGTACGCGGAGTGGCGCGTGGGTGCGGCGCGCGGAACGGACGACGCGCTCATCGTCACGCTCGGCACCGGAATCGGCGGTGGCGTGGTGATGGGAGGGCAACTGCAGCGCGGCGCGCACGGCTTTGCCGGCGAGATCGGCCACATGGTCGTCGAGGCGGACGGCATCGAGTGCGTCTGCGGCAGGCGCGGGTGCTGGGAGCGCTACGCCTCCGGGTCGGCACTGAAGCGGCTGAGCGGCGGGATGCCGGGCGAGGAGGTCTTCTCGCGCGCGATGAACGGCGAGGAGGGTTCGCTCGCGGTCGTCGACGATTTCGCGCGTTGGTTCTGCATCGGAGTGGCCAGCCTCACGAACGTCCTCGACCCGCAGGTGGTCGTGGTCGGCGGCGGCGTGGTCGACGCGTGGTCAGTTCTCCACCCTGCGATCGCGCGCTGGCTCGACCGCCTTCTCTACTCCTCCGACAACCGTCCGCAGCCCACGGTGCGCCCCGCCGAGCTCGGGCCCCGTGCGGGTGCAATCGGAATCGCCCTGCTCGCAGCCGACGCAGCCTGAGCCGACCCAACTGACTGGGCTGACTGCGCTGAATCAGCCGAGGTCCCAGGCGAGCGACCGCTCCACTGCGCGGCGCCAGGTTGCGTGCCGCCCGCTCGGTTCGCCCGGCTCGAAACGTGCGTCAAGCCGCCACATTCGCTGCACGTCCTCGGCGGATTCCCACACGCCCTCCGCGATGCCCGCGAGGTATGCCGCCCCGAGCGCGGTGGTCTCGTGGTCGACAGGGCGCAGCACGGGAACGCCGAGCTCGTCGGCCTGGTGCTGGAGCATCATGTCCATCACGGACGCACCGCCGTCTACGCGGAGCTCGGCGAGGGTCACGCCCCCTGCCGACGTCATCGCGTCGATCGCGTCGCGCGTCTGGAAGACCATCGCCTCCACGACCGCCCGCGCGATGTGCGCCTTCGTCGTGCCGCGGGTGATGCCGACGATGGTGCCGCGTGCGTGCGGGTCCCACCATGGGCTCCCGAGACCGGTGAACGCCGGCACGACATAGACGCCACCCGTGTCGGGCACCGACGCGGCGAGCGGCCCCACCGCGGAGGACTCGGGAATGATGCCCAGCCCGTCGCGCAACCACTGCACCGCAGCGCCGGTCACGAAGATCGATCCCTCGAGCGCATAGACGGGACCCCCGCCGATGTCCCACGCAACAGTCGTGAGCATTCCCTCTGTGGGTTGCGGGCACTTCGGCCCCACGTTCAGCAGGACGAAGCTCCCCGTGCCGTAGGTGTTCTTCGCCGTCCCGGGAGCGAAGCATCCCTGGCCGAACAGGGCCGCCTGCTGGTCGCCGGCGATGCCCGAGATCGGAATCCCGTCGGGCACGCCTGCCACGGACGAGGTGACGCCGAACCTGCCGCTCGAGGGGCGAACCTCGGGCAGCGTGCCCATGGGGACGCCCAGCATGTCGCACATGTCCCGGCTCCATGCCATGGAGCGGATGTCGAAGAGCATCGTGCGGCTCGCGTTGCTGGGGTCCGTGGCGAACTCACGGCCGGCAGTCAGGTTCCACACGAGCCAGGCATCAATGGTGCCGATCGCGATGTGATCCTCGGCGGGCATCTCGTTGTTGGCGAGCAGCCACGCCGCCTTCGTGCCGGAGAAGTACGGGTCGAGGACGAGCCCGGTGGTGCGGCGGACGTCGGCGAGACGGGGGAGGAGGGCCGAGCACACGTCGGCGGTGCGGCGGTCCTGCCACACGATTGCGCGGGCGAGAGGTGTGCCGGTGCGCCTGTCCCATGCGACCACGGTCTCCCGTTGGTTGGTGATGCCGATCGCGGCAACGGTGTCGTTCACCCTGGACGCGACGTCGGCGAGCGTGGCGACAACCGCCTGCCAGATCTCGGTTGCGTCGTGCTCCACCCATCCGGGCCGGGGGAAATGCTGTGTGAACTCGCGGTAGGAGGAGACCGATTCCCGGCCGTCGTCGAACACGGCGCGCGTGCGCACCCCCGTGGTCCCCGCGTCGATGGCGAGCACTGCGGTCATGTTGCCCCCTTGTTCCCGTTCCTGTCCGTCGTTCTCATGATGCGGCCCTCGCGCGCAGCGCGACGAGCGGGCCGTGGATCGCAGGTGCGGCGGCGATCACTTCTTCCGGGGTGACCGGCCCGCCGGCGTAGTCGGTGACCACGCACCCCGCCTCGGTGAGCACCAGCCGTGCCGCCATGATGTCCCATGAGTTGAGGCCGCCCTCGACGTAGGCATCGAGGCGGCCGCACGCGACGAAGCACATGTCGACCGACGCGGCCCCTAGCCGCCGGATGTCGCGCACGTGACCCACCATGTTCGCGACGGTGCGGCCGTGCGCCTCCCGCGCCGCGGGGTCGTACCCGAACCCGGTCGCCAGCAGGGCGTCGGGGAGCGAGCGCACGTCCCGGGGTGCGATCGGTGCGCCGTTCAGGAACGCGCCGCCGCCGCGTGACGCCGTGAACATCTCGTCGAGCACGGGCAGGTAGACCGCTCCGGCAAGAGGGCCCTCCGCGTCGCACGCGCCGATCGACACAGCCCACGTGGGCAGCCCGAAGAAGTAATTCGCGGTGCCGTCGATCGGGTCGATGTGCCACTCGATGCCGCTCGTTCCCGGCCGCGACGTTCCCTCCTCGCCGACCACGGCGTCATGCGGTCGAGCGTCGGCAAGCCCCGTCACGATCGTCTCCTCGCACATCCTGTCGTAGAGGGTGACGATGTCGGTGGGGGACGACTTCGTGGTCGCCCCCAGGTCACCGCCGCGGCGTCCCTCCAGGGCGATCCCGCCGGCTCGCCGGGCGAGTGCCGCCGCGAGCGCGACCAGGTCGTTCATCGACCGTCGTCCAGTTCGCGCCACTCGCCGAGGGCGCGCAGCACGAGGACCGCGATGATCGCGGCGCCGCCGGCGAAGAGGACGGCGCCGGTGAGAATTCCGACACCGAGCGGCGTCCCGCACTCTCCCGTGCACTGGACGTCGACGGTGCCGTACCCGATGAGCGCCCCGGCGAGACCGGTGACGATGATCGCGACAAAGGCGAGCGCGCGCGCCGTTCCCGACGGGAGGGCGGAGAGGGGGGAGTCCTGTTCGGTCACGACGCACATCGTAGGCGCGGTGCCGCAGGGGTGAACTAGCGTCGCCCGCGTGACGGCAGGATCGCGCTCGATTCTCCATGTCGACATGGATGCGTTCTACGTGTCGGTCGAGCTGCTCAGGCGCCCGGAACTGCGCGGCAAGCCTGTCGTCGTCGGGGGTGACGCGGCCCGCGGAGTGGTGGCCGCGGCGTCCTACGAGGCGCGCCGCTTCGGGGTGCACTCGGCGATGGCGTCCTCGCGTGCGCGTGCGCTCTGCCCGGGCGCGGTGTTCATCCCTCCCGACATGAGCCTGTACCTGGAGACGAGCGCCCGGCTGCACGACATCTTCTGCTCGTTCACCCCGCTCGTGGAGCAGATCTCGGTGGACGAGGCGTTCCTCGACGTCACAGGTGCGGGCAAGTTGCTCGGCGACCCGGTGCGGATCGCATGGGCCCTGCGGGACTCGGTGCAGGAGAAGGAGTCACTCTCCTGCAGTGTCGGTGTGGCCCCCAACAAGTTCCTCGCCAAGCTCGCGAGCGAGCACGCCAAGCCGCGGGCAACGGAATCCGCAGTCGATCCCGGGCTGCAGGTCTTCGAGGTGCGTCCCGGCGAGGAGACCGCGTTCCTGCACAGACTCCCCGTGTCGTCCCTGTGGGGCGTGGGGCCGGCCACGCGGGACAAACTGGCTGATCTCGGCATCCACACCGTCGAGCAACTCGCATCGGTCGATGAGTCCCTGCTGCGACGCATGGTCGGCGACGCACACGGTTCGCATCTTCATCGCCTGGCGCACGGGGTCGACGACAGGGACGTGGAGCCCGAACGCATCGCCAAGTCCATCGGCAACGAGGAAACCTTTGCCCGCGACCTTCTCACTCACGACGAGATGCACGCCCAGCTCGTGCGCCTGTGCGATTCGGTGGCCCGGCGCACCCGCGCAGCGGGCGTCGCGGCGGGAACGGTGCTGCTGAAGGTGAAGTTCTCCTCGTTCGAGACGATCACCAGGTCCGTCACCCCGTCGGTGCCGGTCATGTCGGGGCCCGCCATGGTGGCGGCCCTCGAGCCGGCCCTCGCATCGGTCGATCCCTCCCAGGGTGTTCGGCTTCTCGGGGTGCACGCCCAGAAGCTCACTGTCGGGGTGGAGGCACCGATGAGACTCTTCGATGAGGAGGACGACCATGTGGAGTCCCTCGAGAGGGACTGGCTCCCGGCAAGCCGCGCCGTTGACTCGATCATCGACAAGTTCGGCGCCGGCTCCATCGGTCCGGCCAGCGTGATGGGCCGGCCCCGCCGCCCCGGCGAGTCCCCCTTCGGTCCGCAGTCCGACTGACGGGCCGGGTCGGGCTGCCTCCCACGGTCCGGCTCCGCCGCATCGGGTGGCCTGTCACAATGCGGCTCCGCCGCATTGCCAAGACCCGCGCGGGGTGAAAGACTGGCGGGGTGCCACTGTCAGACGAAGAGCAGAGAATCCTCCGCGAGATCGAGGAGAACCTGAAGACCGACGAGCGTTTCGCCCAGAAGGTCTCGGGCACCGGCAGCATGTACGCGGGTGCCATCCGCACCGTCAAGCGGGCAGTGTTCGGGCTCGTCGTCGGGCTCGTCGGCATGGTCCTTGCCCTGCGCGTCCACTTCATGCTCGCCTTCGTCGTGTTCGCGGGGATGCTGGCACTCACCCTTCTCATCGAGAGCCAGTTGCGAATGCTCGGGAAGGTCGGCGCGCGCGACCTCGCACAGAACCTGCGCATCCCGCGGCCCCGCCGTCCCGGGTCCGACGCAGACTGACCACTGCGTCGTTCGACCGCCCGCCGCGACGCGGCAGTGCGGTTACCCTGTTCCCATGTCCCGACAACCTGCCGGTGTGATCTCCCCCGCAGTGGTCGGTGCCGTGCTGGTGCGGCCGTGGCTGTGGGTCACGGCAGTCGTCCAGATGGGACGTCTCGCCCGGCGCGGATGGTGGCGCAGGCCGCCGTTCCTGCCGCTGCCCGCACCCGACTACATGGAGTTCAGGCTCGTCACCCAGTACGGGGGCGAGGCGGTGCGGTCCGGACGGCGCGCATCCGCGGCGGATGTGGTGGACTATCTCCAATGGTGCAGGGACTGGAACAGATCGGCGGGGCGGTCGAGATGACCCCCGGCCTCGCGTACTCCTCCTGCCTGACCACGGCAAGTACCCGGGGCTGACCATGAGGAGCGCGCTCGTACTCAATGCCACGTACGAACCGCTCGGCGTCGTGTCCTCGCGGAGGGCCATCTGTCTCGTGCTGTGCGGCAAGGCAGACATGATCGAGGACGACGGGTCCACCGTGAGGTCGGAGCGAGTGTCAATGGCGGCCCCGTTGGTCATCAGGCTGCGGTACGTGGTGAAGGTTCCCTACAACAGGCACACCGCGATGTCGCGGCGCGCGGTGTTCGCGCGCGACGAGCACAGGTGCGGGTACTGCGGCGGCCCGGCCGACTCGATCGACCACGTGCTCCCGCGTTCCCGTGGCGGCAAGAACGTGTGGGAGAACGTGATCGCCGCGTGCCGGCCGTGCAACCTGCGCAAGCGCGACAGGACGCCCGAGGAAGCGGGCATGCGGCTGCACAGCCACCCGCGGGCCCCGCGCGAACTGTCGTGGATCGTGTTCGCGGTGCCGAGGGTGCCGGAGGAGTGGAAGCCGTACCTGGCACAGGCCAGTTGAGCGGGGACCCGTTCCCGTCATGAGCGACTGGCTGGTCGAGAACTGGTCGGGCGAGGCCGGGGAGTTCCACCTCCTCGACCCCGACCCTGTCCGCGCCGTCCGCTGCGTGCGGGTGGCGTCACCCGTCATCGTGCTCGGGTCCGCCCAGCCCCCGTCCGACATCGACATCCTCGCGGCAGAACGTCTGGGTCTGCAGGTCGCCAGACGCCGCAGCGGCGGCGGGGCGGTGTACCTGCATCCCGACGACTCCACGTGGATCGACATCACCATCCCGCGCGACGACCCGTTGTGGGTTGACGACGTGAGCCGGAGCATGCGGTGGGTGGGAGAGGCGTTCGTGGACGTGCTCTCCCGCGGGGAATCGGCGCACGGACTCTCCGTGCACGACAGCGCGATCGAGCAGGGCGCGCTGCCGCGGGCCTACTGCTTCGGTGGGCTTGCCCCGGGTGAGGTCGTCCGCAACGGCGCAAAGCTTGTGGGCATCAGTCAACGCAGGGGGCGCACCGGCGCGCGAATGCAGTGCGTGGTGTACCACAGGTTCGACCCGTCACTTCTTGCCGGGTGCTTCGTCGACGAGTCCGTGAGGGACGGGGTGCTGCGAACGGCTGTGGCGACCACCGACCTCGAACGCGAGACCATCGTGGACGGTCTCGTCGCCCGTCTCACCTCGTTGCGCTGACCCCGTCGCAACTGCCCGGCACGTCGGGAGCGGTCGTGTCGGCCGGACCGTTCTGATCACCTCCCGCCGGACGTGCCCGAGCTCGCCGGCCTCATCTCATCTGCCCCTTTCCGATGGGGTCCCCCTCACTCCCGACAGGGTCTGCCCCCGCGCGATGCCGTCCGTCCGTGGTGGTGCCCCGGTGGGGCCAGTGGGGGGAGAGGTGGCGCAAAGTGGGGTGTGGTGGTTGACAGTGGGGCGCAGTGGGGATAGTGTCACATGTGACGGGCGGCGGACGCCCTGTCAGGGAGGCGGAGAAGTGTTCGTTGGGGCGCACGAAAGGCAGCTCGACCCGAAGGGTCGTCTTGCGCTGCCCGCGCCGTACCGCCCCCGTCTCGAACCCCGCTGTTACCTCTCCTTCGGCCGGGACAAGTGCATCGACGTGATGACCGCCGACGAGTTCGAGCAGATCGGCCGCGAGGCGGTCGAGAAGGTCAAGAAGGGCGAGATGAGCCGCGCCGAGCAGCGCGCCCTCGCGTTCAACTCGGTCGAAGTGGTGATTGATGCTCAGGGCAGGATCAACCTCTCCGAGGAGTTCCGCAACTACGCGGGACTCACACTCAACTCCAGGATCGTCGTGGCCGGCTCGTTCGACCGCGTCGAGATCTGGGACCCCGCCCGTTACGAGCGCGTCGCGCTCGAGGGCACGGAACAGATCGCAGGAGCGGACGCGTGATTCGCCATGACGTCAACTCCCGCACAACACACCGGGGACCGTCGGTCCTCGGCAGTCTCCCGGACGACACGGTGGTCAGCTCCAACTCCGCCCGCTGTCATCGCGCCTGCACCGGGGAGAAATCCGGGCGGCATTTGCCGTCCGGGAGGCTGCCGAGGACCGAGGGCTGCGCGATGAGCCAGGGCTTCGCGCACGAACCGGTGATGCTCGCGGAGATCCTCGAGGTGTTCTCGGGGATGCCGGACGGGACATTCCTCGACGCCACGCTCGGCGGTGCGGGCCATGCAGTAGCGGTGCTCGCCGCGCACGCGAACGTCACTCTCCTCGGCATCGACCAGGACGACACGGCGCTTGCCGCCGCCGCGTCGCACCTGGATGCAGCAGGTCTTGGCGGGCGCGCCACCCTCCGGCGCGCCCGCTTCGAAACCGTGGGTCAAGTGGTGGAAGGAGAGGGCATCGGCGTGGTGGCCGGTGCCCTCTTCGACCTCGGCGTGTCCTCCCCCCAGTTCGACGTCGCGGAGCGCGGGTTTTCCTACCGTCATGACGCCCCGCTCGACATGCGCATGGACCGCTCCCGCGGTGTCACTGCTGCGGACATCGTCAACTCCGCCGCCGAGGAGCATCTCGCCCGGATCATCGCAACCAACTCCGACGAGCGGTTCGCCGGCCGCATCGCGCGTGCCATCGTGGCGAACCGTCCCGTGCGCGGCACGTCGCACCTCGCCGAGATCGTGACCGCGGCCATCCCCGCTGCGACGCGCCGCCGCGGCGGGCACCCGGCGAAGCGCACGTTCCAGGCACTCCGCATCGAGGTCAACCAGGAGCTCGAGATCCTCCCCGTCGCGCTGCGCGCCGCAATCGACGTGCTCGCGCCCGGTGCACGACTCGCCGTGCTCTCGTACCACTCGGGCGAGGACCGGATCGTCAAGTCGGTCATGCGCGAGGCGGAGACCGGCGGCTGCACATGCCGGGCGGGCCTTCCCTGCGGCTGCGGTGCGGTGCCCACGGTCCGACGGGTGCGCACCCGCCGTGAGGCGACGCCCGCCGAGACGGAACGCAATCCCCGCGCGGCGTCGGCACGGCTCCGGGCCGTGGAGAAACTCCCGACGGCGGTGCGGTGATGGCTCTCGCATTCAGGCTCGCATCAGTCCTCCCGGAGAGGGATTCAACCGGCCTCACCCTCGTGCCGCGGCGGGTCCGCAGACTGCCGCTCCCGGTGGCCATGGTTGCGGTGGTCGTCGTCTGCATGTTCACGGTGGTGTCGCTCACCACCCACATGGCCGGCCAGCAGCTGCGCATCGACCGGCTGAACTCCGACATCATCCGCGCCCGCAACAACTTCGACAAGCTCCGTGCGGAGAGGGCGCGGTTCCAGTCGCCCCAGTACCTCACGGAGAAGGCGAAGGCGATGGGCATGGTCCCCGGGACGCAGACGAAGATGGTGGAGGTGCCCGTTGACGTCGCCGTCCTGGTCGCCTCGGGCGTCGGCAAGGTCGACTCAGACGTGGCTGACTCGAAGGAGAGCCCGCTCGACCAGTTCGGCCGGATGAAGCAGAGCGGCGGGGCCACCCCGTGACCGGGCCGGCGGAGATCCGGCGCGGCAGTCGTTCACACGCGAATGCCCCGCAGCGCAAGAAGGCTGCCCCGTCACGGAGCCAGTCGGCATCGCGCAGCCAGTCGCCATCGCGCACGTCCTCCGGTGCGCGGACACGGACTTCCGCGCGTTCGCCCGAGCACCAGACCGGACGCCCCGCACGCACGTCCGGTGGCTCGTCCGCCCATCCCCGCCGCCAACCCGCCCGGCCCGTGCGACCCGTCCGCCACGTCCGTCCGGCAGTCAGCCTGAAGAAGGAATCGAAAGAGGTCGACCAGAGGATGCGCAGCCGCCTGAGGTGGCTGATGCTCATCGTGGTCATCGTGATGGTGGTGCTGTCCGCGCGGGTGCTGATGCTGAAGACCACGGACCGTTCTGGTTATCTCGCCGCAAGCATCGACCAGCGGACACGCGTCAACACGTTGCGTGCGAGCAGGGGAGTGATCTTCGACAGGAACGGCCAGGAGCTGGCGCTCTCCGTGCCGACGAACACGCTGTGGGCCGACCCGAGGGTCATCGTCGACCCGCCCGCCACGGCGCGCGCAGTCGCCGGCATGCTCGGGATGGGGCCGGAGGACGAGGCGGCCCTGCTCGAGCGGCTCTCCCGCAACACCCAGAAGTTCGCCTACGTCGCACGCGAGCTGCCGAAGGAGGCCGCACAGGCCGTGCTGGGTCTCGGCCTCACCGGCATCTACTCCTACATCGAACCGGCGCGGGTGGTCGAGAGCGGGGCGGCCGAGGCACTCATCGGCAGGACGGACCCTGACGGACTCGGCACGTCGGGACTCGAGCTGCAGTACGACAAGGTGCTCACGGGCACCGACGGCACGCAGATGCGCCAGGTGGACAACAAGGGTCGGTCCATCGCGGGCGAGGGCAGCGTGACCAAGCAGCCGGTGCCCGGTGACGACCTCGTGCTCTCCATCGACAAGACGATCCAGTACCAGATGGACGCGGCGGTCGTCGCGCGCGTCGAGCGGCTGTCCGCGAAGGGCGGCACCGCGATCGCGATGGACTCGCGGACCGGCGAGATCCTCGCGATGTCCAACGTGAAACGCAGGGCCGACGGAACCGTGGCGGTGGCGCAGGGCAACTTCGCCGCGGTGGAGGCATACGAACCCGGTTCCGTGGCGAAGGTGTTCAGCATCAGTGCGGCGGTCAACGAGGGACTTGTCGACCCGTCGACGACGCTCCGGGTGCCCGGCATCGTGCGCATCGACAATTTCCCCATCCGTGACGCGTGGCCGCACGGCCCGATCGACATGTCCGTGCGCGCCATCCTCAGCGAGAGTTCCAACATCGGCACGATGATGGTGGCCGAGAAGATGGAGTTCACGAAGCTCCACGACTACCTCTCGGCATTCGGGTTCGGCCGGCACACCGGCCTCGAGTACCCGGGCGAGAGCCGCGGCATCCTGAAGTCGGTCAAGAAGACGTACGGAACCGAGCGCTCCACGGTGGCGTACGGGTACGGGTTCGCGTCGACCGCGCTGCAGATGGTGAGTGCCATCAATGTCGTCGCGAACGGCGGGACCTTCGTCGAGCCGCGCCTGGTGACGGCAACGATCGACCGGTCCGGCCGCCGCGAGACGAAGGAGCCGTCGAAGACGAGGCCTGTCCTCAGTGCGTCGACGGCGGCCACCATGACTGACATCATGCGGGACGTGGTGTGCACGGGCACGGGCGAGCTCGCCAAGGTGAAGGGGATGGAGATCGCAGGAAAGACCGGCACCGGCTACAAGGTGCAGGGGAACGGCACGTACGCCACGGACGCGGGCGGCCGGCGGTACTTCGCCTCGTTCGTCGGGTTCTTCCCCGCGCAGGCACCGAGGGTGACGATGCTTGTCTCGATCGACGAACCGAGCTCGTCGTCCATCGACCGGTTCGGCGGCACGGCGGCCGCGCCGGTGTTCGCCCAGCTGGTCCCGACCATCATGAACGAGCTCGGCATCGAGCCGACCGGGACGGACGCCGGCTGCCAGGGGCGCACGGCGACTCTCGGTCACTGACGGGGCTGACATGTCGCGCCGCGCCGTTGAGCCCGTGACCGCCGGCCGGGTGGCAGCGGTGTGGCGGACGACTCGCGGACGGTCGAGCCGGGCGACCTGTTCTTCTGCGTGCGTGGTGCAGCGACCGACGGTCACGACATGGCGCCGGATGCGGTCGCAGCCGGCGCGGTCGCCCTCGTGGTGGACCATGTTCTCGACACTGTCCCGCAGGGCACCGCACAGATCGTGGTCACGTCTGTGCGTGATGCGATGGGCCCCCTCGTCTCCGTGCTGACGGGTGAGCCGGCACTCAGGTTGCTGATGGTCGGGGTCACCGGCACGAACGGCAAGACCTCCACCGCGCACTTCGCCGCGGGCATCCTCCGCGCGGCCGGGCGGCGACCGGTGGTCATCGGCACCCTCTCGGGACCACGGACCACCCCGGAACCGGTGGACCTGCATTCGCAACTGGCGGATGCCGTGGATGGCGGTGCCGACACCGTGGTGATGGAGGTCTCCTCCCACGCGCTCGTTCTGCGCCGCGTGGAGGGCATCACCTTCGATGTCGCCGTGTTCACCAATCTCTCGCGCGACCACCTCGATTTCCACGGCTCGATGGACGATTACATGGCCGCGAAGGCGATGCTCTTCGAGCCGTCGCGGGCGAGGTTCGCCGTCATCAACACCGACGACGAGCACGGACGGGCGCTCTCGGCGCGCTGCGCCGTTCCGCACGAGACCTTCTCGCGCGACGACGCCGTCGACGCACGCGTGCGCACCGACGGAGTGTCGTTCGTGTGGCGCGGCGAGCAGGTGGACGCACCGGTGGGCGGGGCGTTCGCCGTGGCGAACATCGTGGCCGCGCTCAATGTGGCAGTGGCCTGCGGCGTCCCCGCGGATGTCGCGGCACGTGCCGCATCATCCCTCGTGCCGGTGCCCGGTCGTTTCGAGACGGTGCCGACGGACGGCACGTACTCGGTGGTTGTCGACTACGCGCACACCCCCGACGCACTCGCCTCGCTGCTCGGGTCCGTGCGGCCCCTCGCGAAGGGCCGGCTCATCGTGGTGTTCGGCTGCGGCGGTGACCGTGACAGGGGAAAGCGCCCGCACATGGGGACAGCAGTCGCATCCGCGGCGGACATCGCGATAGTGACGTCAGACAACCCGCGCGGAGAGGATCCGGGGGCGATCATCGCGGACATCACCCGGGCAATGACGGGGTCACGGGCCGAGGTCATCGTCGACGGGGACAGGGCCTCGGCGATCGCATCCGCCATCTCGATGGCCGGAAGTGGTGACATAGTGGTCATCGCAGGCAAGGGCCACGAGCCCTACCAGGAGGTCGCGGGCGTGTTCGTGCCGTTCTCCGACGTGGACATCGCGCGCGACGCGATCGAGAGAAGGAGAAGGACGCGGTGATTGCGGTTCTCATCGGCGGTGCCGTGTCGATGTTCCTCTCCCTCTTCGGGACGCGGTGGATGATCGGGTTCTTCGACAGGCTCGGGATGGGCCAGCCCATCCTCGGCTCTGAGGACCACGGCCCGGTGCATCACATGAAGAAGCAGGGCACGGCAACCATGGGCGGCATCGCCATCCTCGTGTCGGCGTTCGTCGGGTGGTCCGTCGCCCACCTCAGGGACGGAATCGCCTTCTCCGACCAGGCGATGATCATGTGGGCCGCGGTGCTGGTGCTCGGGTTCATGGGGTTCCTCGACGACTTCCTGAAGGTGCGCAAGTCCCACAACAGGGGGATCCTCTGGAAGAAGAAGGGCTACATCACTTTCGCGCTCGTCGTGCTCCTGATGACATGGCTGCTCCTCGGCACAGGGGTGAGCGAGTCGCTGTCCTTCACCAGGTTCGACCTGCCCGGTTGGGACCTCTCCGCCCCGTTGTGGGTCGTCTGGACGTCGGTGATGGTCTGGTCCACCACCAACGCGGTCAACGTGACCGACGGACTCGACGGACTCGCCGCGGGCTCGGCTCTCTTCGGGTTCCTCGCCTTCACGGTCATCGCCTACTGGGGCTTCCGCAACCCCGACGTGTACCACCTCGTGAACCCGCTCGACCTTGCCGTCTTCTCCGCCGCCATGGCGGGCGCGTGCGGGGGGTTCCTCTGGTGGAACGCCGCGCCGGCGAGGATCTTCATGGGCGATGTCGGTGCGCTCGGCATCGGAGGGGCGCTCGGGCTCCTTGCGGTGACCACCAACACCCACCTGCTCCTGCCGCTGGTCTGCGCGCTCAACGTGATGGAGGCGGGCAGCGTCGCCATCCAGATGGGTGTGTTCAAGGCGTCGGGACGGACCCGGAGGTTGTTCCGCATGTCCCCGGTGCACCACCACTTCGAACTGGTGGGTTGGCCCGAGACCACCGTCATCATCCGTTTCTGGATCATCTCCGGTCTCTGCGTCGCCGCGGCGCTCGCGATCTTCATCGCCGACTTCACATCGATCGCGGACAGCTTCGGGGGGCGTTGATGCCGGCAGCGGCGGTCCTCGGCCTCGCTGTCACC
>RFZO01000231.1 GCA_009920715.1 Actinomycetota bacterium
CCGCGAGCGCGCCGGAGGCGATCACTGCCTCGACCGCGTCCGCCGCCACCGCCACGTTCACGTCCATCTCGCGCCGCGCCGCCGCCGACATCGGTGTCAGCACGTGGTCGGCGCCCTGCTCCTTCGAGCGCGGCTTGCCCACACCGATGCGCACCCGGACGAAGTCGGCGGACTTCAGGTGCTGGTTGATGCTGCGCAGGCCGTTGTGCCCGGCGAGGCCGCCGCCCGACTTGATGCGCACGGTTCCCGGCTCGAGATCCAGTTCGTCGTGCACGATGACGAGGTGCGACAAGTCGTCCAGGCGGAACCGGCGCACGAGCGACGACACCGCGCTGCCCGACTCGTTCATGAAGGTGGTCGGGACGGCGAGCACGGTGGGCGTGCCCGACACCCGCGTCTCGGCGACGAGCGCACGGTCCTTGCCGGCCTTCAGGTGCGCGGACCAGCGCCCGGCGAGCAGCTCGACGGTCATCTGGCCCACGTTGTGCAGCGTGTTCGCGTACTGCTTGCCGGGGTTGCCCAGGCCCACCACGACGAACCGCGAGGCGTCAGCGGGGGAGGAGTGTCGGCGCAGCACGGGACAACCTTACGGAGCGGGGACTGTGTGCGGGCGGTGCGGCGACCTGTGCGGCCGCTGGTGTCACTCCGCCGCGGGTGCAGCGGCGCCGTCGGCCGGTGCGGCGTCGGCACCGGGCGCCGACTCGACCGATGCGCGCGACATGAGGACGGTGACCACCGGCATGTCGGCATCGCCCGTGGCGGTGACGCCGGCGGGGAACTGGATGTCGCCGAGACGGATGACGGTCTCGGTGGTCATCTCGGAGATGTCGATCAGGATCTCGTTCGGGATGTTGGTGGGCGTGGTGCGGACCTCGATGGTGTCCACGGCGGGGTCGACAAGACCGCCCGCGGAGAGCACGGCCTTCGCGTTGCCCGTGAGGTGCACGGGGACGTTGACGGTGATCTCCTCGTTGAGGTTCACCTGGATGAAGTCGACATGGCTGACCGTGCGGCGCACCGGGTGACGCTGCATCTCCTTGATGACGGCGTTGAAGGTGCTGCCGTCGACGTTCAGGGCGAGGACGGTGTTGGTGCCGGCGGGGCCGGACAGCGCGACGCGGAGGTCACGACGGGCGACGGACAGCGAGACGGGCGCCATGCCGTGGCCGTAGAGCACGCCGGGGATGCGGTCCTGGGCGCGGAGACGACGGGAGTGGGCGCTGCCGGTGGCGCGGCCAGCCACTGCGGAGAGAGTTGCTGTATTGGACACGGCTGGCGAGTCTATGGGCGTCCGCGGGCCGATTCCACCGCCGCTCCGCTGCCCTCGGGCCGTCCCGGCAGGCCCGGGAGCCCGTTCAGGACTGGTTCTCGCCGTCGAAGAGTTCCGAGACGCTGGTCTCGTCGAAGACCGCGGCGAGGGCGTCAGCGATGATCTTGGCGACCGACAGCACCTCCACCTTGGGGAACTTCTTGTTCTCGGGCAGCGGGAGGGTGTTGGTGAGGACCACCCGGTCGATCGGGGAGTTCTGCAGGCGGTCGACCGCGGGCCCGGAGAGCACGCCGTGGGTGGCCATGGCCCACACTTCCTTGGCGCCGCGCTCGAGCAGCAGCTCGGCAGCCGAGACGATGGTGCCGCCGGTGTCGATCATGTCGTCGGTGAGGATGCAGAGCCGCCCCTCCACCTCGCCGATGACCTCCTTCGCGATCGCCACGTTGGTGGTGCCCTTCGGGCGGCGCTTGTTGATGAAGGCGACATCGGCGTTCTTGTCGGCGAGGTGCTGCGCGAACCGTTCCGCGACCTTCACGCGGCCCGCGTCCGGCGACACGATGACGAGGTCGGCCGGGGCGTTGTTGCGCACGTACGTCTCGAGCACCGGCAGGGCGGTGAGGTGGTCGACGGGCCCGGAGAAGAATCCCTGGATCTGGCCGCTGTGCAGGTCGATGGAGACCATCCGCTGCGCGCCCGCCGCCTTGAACATGTCGGCGATGAGGCGCGCGGTGATGGGCTCGCGACCCTCGGCCTTCCGGTCCTGGCGCGCGTACCCGTAGAACGGGCACACCGCGGTGATCCGCTTGGCGCTCGCGCGTGCCGCGGCGTCAATCATGATCAGCTGCTCCATGATGGAGTCGTTGATGCTGCCCGCGTCGGTGCCGTAGTGGGTCTGCATGATGAACACGTCGCCGCCGCGGATGCTGTCGGAGAACCTGGGGCGGAGCTCGCCGTTCGCAAACTGGGCGATGTTCGCGTCACCCAGGTTGATGTTGAGGTGCGCGGCGACCTCCTCGGCGAGAGAAGGATGGGTGCGGCCGGTGAAGAGCGACAGGCGCTTGGTGGTGACCTTCTCCATCGCCCGCGGGTTCATGGAAACTGAGTGTAGAACGCGGCGCGGCGTCGCTCTTTCTCCGGAGGGGTGCGGGCGGGCGGCACCTGTGGTTCCGGGAAGAGGACTCGAACCCCTATTAACTGGACCAAAACCAGCTGTCCTGCCAATTGAACGATCCCGGAGAGATGCGGAACAGTGAGGTCACGGTAGCGGATTTTCCGTTTTCGGGGATGCGGCGGTAGGTTGAGAAACCTCATGGGCTCATTGATCAAGAAGCGCCGCAAGCGCATGCGGAAGAAGAAGCACAAGAAGATGCTCCGCCGCACGCGCCACCAGCGCCGCAAGTAACCGCACCTGCCCCGGCAGATCCCCACAGGCACGCGCCCCCTCAAGGGCGCGTGTTCGTCGTTACGACGTCTGCTCCCGCGAGAGCCGCGTTCCCCGCGAGCGCGCGCGAGTGGTCGCCCGGCAGGAACCACGTGGCACCCGAACCGGCGAGGACCGGTTGGTGCCCCGCGGCCTCCGCTATCGCGTCGCGCCAGCGTGCCAGCCCGGGCTCCACGGCGATCGCCGCGTCGGTGAGGTC
>RFZO01000232.1 GCA_009920715.1 Actinomycetota bacterium
GCGCACGTCGGGCGATTTCGAGGTCGAGCAGCAGATGGCGCAGACCAACTTCGCGGTGTCGGGTGTCCGCACCGTCTACGTGCCGTGCACCCCCGCCTACTCCTTCGTGAGCAGCCGTTTCATCCGGGACATCGCCGCCCACGGGGGCGACGTGTCCTCCATGGTCCACCCCTCGATCCTCGCCGGCCTCGTGTCGGCGCTCACCCGGAGCAAGTGATGCCTCGCGATTTCGACGATTTCGACGACGACCTGATCGACGACACCTTCCCCACGCCCGCGCCCGTCCAGGCCCGGCTGGGGGACAGCGAGGTGCTGCTGCGTCGCGCGGTGGACATCATCGCCACGGCCCCCAGCGTCCCGCTGTCCAGCACGCCCCGCATCGACCGCGACGAGATCATCGAGCTGCTCGAGGACGCCCTCGAGCGTCTCCCCGAGGAGATCCGCCAGGCGCGCTGGATGCTGCGCCGCCGAGGAGGAGAGCCGCCGCCAGCGCAACGAGACCGAGGACTTCCTCGACCAGCGTCTCGCCAGTTTCGAGATCCTCCTCGACCGGCTCCAGAAGACGGTGCACAACGGCCGGCAGCGACTGTCGATCGGCATGCACGAGGAAGTCCAGCCGGAGGTGCGCGAGGAGGAACGCGCACCCGGGTCGGGTTTCTTCGACCAGGACCTCCACTGACACGTCCGTGGCCACGCCGCTGATCGTCAACGTCATCGAGCTGCTCCGGCGGCCCGGCAGCACGAAAGAGGTGCAGGTCTCCGTGGCTGCATCCGATGTGTCGTTCGACGACGCCCGCATGACCGACGACGACGTGCAGGTGCGCGTCCACATGGAGTCGCTCACGAACGGCATCTCGGTGCGCGGGGAGACAACCGCGCAGTGGCAGGGGGAGTGCCGGCGGTGCCTCGTGCCGCTCACCCGCGCGGTCACCGTGGAGCTCGACGAGCTGTACCAGTCGGCGCCCGACTCGCCCGATGCCTACGCCATCGAGAACGACCAGATCAACCTCCTCCCGATGGTCCGGGAGAACCTTCTCCTCGCCATCCCGCTCGGCCCGCTGTGCACCGAGGACTGCCCAGGCTTCTGTCCCCAGTGCGGCGCTGACCTGAGGTCCACCACGTGCGGCTGCTCACGGCCGGTCGGGGACGACCGTTGGGCGGTGCTCGACGCGCTGAAAGACCGCCTGTCGGACCGGGAGGGGTAGGTTTCGGCCGAATTCGGCTATCCTTCCCTAGCCCCCAGACCGGGGTGTTTGTGCCTCTAGCCAAGGGAGACCACGGTGGCCGTTCCCAAGAAGAAGAAGTCGAAGTCGAAGACCCGCATGCGTCGCGCCTCCAACTGGCGTCTCGGTGCACCCTCGCGCAGCGTCTGCCCGCGTTGCCAGTCCGCGAAGCTTCCCCACGTCGTGTGCGGCAGCTGCGGTTGGTACAAGGGTCGCGTCGCGGTCCAGGTCGAGCAGTAAGCCGACACACCCATGTTGCCGATCGCTGTCGACGCGATGGGCGGCGACAGGGCCCCGGGGGAGATCCTCGCCGGCGCCCTCCAGGCCGCTGAAGCCGGCATTCCCGTCGTCCTCGTCGGACCCGAGGGTCTCGAGGGGACCGGTGGTCTCCCGCTGATCGCGGCGAGCGAGGTCATCGAGATGGACGACGACCCGGCCCAGTCCGTGCGCAAGAAGCGCGACTCAACCCTCGTGCGCGCCGCAGAAGCAGTGCGCGACGGCAAGGCGAGCGCAATGATCTCCGCCGGCAACACCGGCGCCACCATGGCCAGCGCGTTGCTGCGGATGGGCCGCATCAAGGGCGTCCACCGTCCGGCAATCGCCACGCCCGTCCCGGTGCCCGGCAGCACCCCCACGGTCCTGCTCGACGCGGGCGCCAATGCCGAGGTCCAGGCCGACTGGCTGGTCCAGTTCGCGGTGATGGGTTCGGTGTACTCGCGCCAGCGGTACGGCATCGAGTCGCCGAAGGTGGGCCTGCTCTCGATCGGCGAGGAGCCCGGCAAGGGCGACACCCTCCGCAAGGACGCGTACGACCTGCTGTCCGCCGCCCCCGGGATCAACTTCATCGGCAACGTCGAGGGCCGCGACATCATGACCGACCAGGTCGACGTGGTCGTCACCGACGGCTTCACGGGCAACGTGGTGCTGAAGACACTCGAGGGCACGCTCAAGACGGTCATCCGTTCCCTGCTCGAGGCCATCACGCAGCCCGAGTACAAGGAGCATGCCGACGCGCTCATGCCGGCCCTCCTGCCCATGTACGCCACGTTCGACCCGGACAACACGGGCGGGGCGATCCTCCTCGGCATCGACGGGGTGTGCATCATCTCGCACGGGTCGAGCAGCGCGCGCGCCATGGTCAACGGGATCAAGGTCGCCCGGGAGATGGTGGACACGGGGATGGTCGACGCAATCCGCGCCGCCATCGCCGCCAGCTCGGACACGACGGAACAGGGGTAGGGGACATGGCAGGCATCGACAGGGCGAGCGTGCTGGGCACGGTCGCGCGGCATCTGGCGGACATTCTCGAGACGGATGCGTCGGCCATCACCGAGGACAAGTCGTTCGTCGACGACCTCGGTGCGGACTCGATCGCGCTGATCGAACTCGTCGACTCGCTCGAGCAGGAGTTCTCCGCCACGCTCGACGGGTTCTCGTTCGACGACGACGAACTCGCGCAGCTGAAGACGGTCCGCGATGCCGTCGACTACGTCATGCGCGCCCACGGCGCCTGACCCGCACCGGAACGCCGCATGGACAGGCCCGCGGAACCCGATCTCCGGGAGTTGATGGGAATCATCGGCCACGATTTCGCCGACCCGTCGTTGCTGCGGCTCGCCCTCGTCCACCGGTCGTACCAGTCTGAGCACGGCGAGCCAGACTCGAACGAGCGACTCGAGTTCCTCG
>RFZO01000233.1 GCA_009920715.1 Actinomycetota bacterium
GGCCGGAGCCGACACAGCCCCGAGAACCCAGAACGAAAGCCCATGAACACGAACACGAACAATGACCGCACCCTCCCAACCGTAGACCGCGCCCGCTCGGAGGCATGGTTCCTCGCCGAAACTGTCCTCGGAATGAACGCGACGTGCGTCCTCCACGGACCCGCCGGGACCGGGAAAACCTACGCCGCCGCCACGATCGCCCGCCCGGGCTCGCCCGTGCCGGTGGTCATGACCATGACCGACGAGACCAGCGCGGCCGACCTGCTAGGCCACTACATCGCCGGGCCGAACGGCTTCGAGTGGAAAGACGGACCCGCAGTGCTCGCGATGCGCGCCGGTGCGCGACTGGTCATCAACGAAATCGACCATGCCAGCGGCGACGCCATCGCAGCACTATACGCAATCGCCGACGAACGCGACACCCTCGCCCGAACCGGCGTTGCCCTCGGCAACGGTGAACACGTATTCCCGGCCGCTGGCTTTCATGTCGTCGCCACATCGAACGCCGAACCGGCCGACGCCCTACGCGGAGAAGGCATCGCATCCCGCTTCGCCCTCCGCGTCCACCTGCCCGACGCGCATCCCGCCGCCGTCGACGCGCTCCCGGAGGACTGCCGCAAAGCAGCCGCAGCCAGTTGCGTAAACCCCGACCCCGAACAACGCCTAACCCTCCGGTCGTGGCGCATCTTCGCCGACCTGCGGCACCAGATCGGACAACCCCTTGCCGCCGCCCTCGCCTTCGGCCCCGGTCGCGCGGACGCTATCACCGACTCACTCGCCGTCGCCGCCGCCTAAAATGAAACGCCACGACCTTTTCCAAACTGCAGTTTGGCTCTTAACCGTAACCGCCCTCGCCCTGTTCACCGTTTACAAACTCGCCACACAATGAGCACCAATCGCCCACTACCCGAAGCCATCGACGGTCGCCCGTGGTCCGTCACTATCACGGACCCAGCGATCACCGCAGGAGGCGTCCTGTACGGCGTCACCGACTTGACCGGCCGCAAGATGATCTTGCCGCCCGAGTCGCACCCGGCCGCACGCTTCACCCGTCTGCACGAACTCGCCCATGCCAAATGGACCCCGCCCAACGAATCGCCCGGCAAGATCGCCAAACGTGCGAACGCCACGCTAACCGATGTTCAAGTTTGCGAGGACCTCCGCGTGCAAACGCTCCTGCACCTGCACGACCTGATCCCCACCGACATCCGCCAACGATCCGAACAAGAGGTGCTCCAGATCGCCGACACCATTGCCCACAGCATCACAAACAATCGGCCCGGCGATGCACTCGAAACGCTCACATGGCAGACGATCGCCGCAGGCGTCGCCACCCACAAACGCACGCCCACCTACGGAACCACCGGACATCGGCTCACGCACTACCCCGCCTTACGCGAGGAACTCGACGCGATCCGGGACCACGCAAAAAACCAACTAACCACCGACGACGAGCGCGAAACCTTCCATCAGGTCTGCGTCACTGCGGACAGGATCGCGGGCGCAGTCGTTGCACAAAGCTGGCCCAGACGCTCCACACGTCGCTTGCCCTTCCGCCCGATCATCACCAAATCCGCCCGCCTGCTGCGGTCACTGTTGACCGAAGCAACCGAACACCTCCGCAAACCCGACGCACCCAAAATCCCCAACAACAACAACCCGTTCCCCGGGCAATGGGGCTCCCTCGTCGAAAGACCCCCGCTTCCGCTCACCGTAAACCACCGGCCCACAACCCAACCACGCAAAACCCAGAAAGCACAGAACACCGGCTCCCGGCTCGGATCAATCCGCCGGTGGCTCACCGATGGCCGCGTTTTCCGCCGGTCCCGGAACATCCGCCAGAAAGGCGGCACAGTGCTCATCGACACGTCCGGGAGTATGGACCTTAACCCGTCGCACGTCGCTGCGATCCTGATCGCCACACCCGCCGCCACCGTCGCGATTTACTCAGGAGAAGGCTCGCACGGCACCGTCTCGGTCATCGCGAAAAACGGCCGCATGGCCGACGCTCGCGCCATCGCAAAACGCATCGAGGACAGCGGCGGAGGCAACATCGTCGACGGTCCTGCCCTACGTTGGCTCGCCAAGCAACCCGGCCCCCGGACTTGGATTTGCGATGGACTCGTCACCGGCTGCAATGATCGCCAAGCCCTAAACCTCGCCTTCGAAGCCGGGACCATCCAACGCGCCGCCAACATCGCCCGGCACCCCACCGTGCGCGAGTACCTCGACACGCTCCCGCCATGCTGAGCAAAGTAAATGACTTCGTGCTCGGACTCATCGCCGCGCTTGTGGTCGTAACCGTCACCCTCTTCGTCACTATCACCAGCCGCGACAAACCACCCAGACCACCACCACGCCGCAAGCGCTGACACCCACCACAGCCCGCCGCAAACACCGGCGGGCTTTTTCGTGTCCGGTTTCTGTCCTGGTGCTCACCAGGACAACCCGGGCGCCCTGGTGCAATCGGTCCGCACCTCCCATTCATCACGCACGCGCTGGGGAATATTCCCCAATCCCAAAAAATTTCCCTCGCTTCGCTCGGGGAGGAACAGCGGAGCAAGCTCTCCTCGCTCAAACTAGGGGGAAAACATCGGGTAGTCCCCTTGGGACCACCCTCTCATGGGAATAGAGCGCATAAGAATGCGCCAGAACATGGGGATGATGCCGTCATCTGCCCGGGAGATAGCGCGCTCACCTGACGCCTGTTTCCTGCCAAGCTCGCTGCCATCCTGACCAACCCACCCAATCAGAGTCCGCAGCTTCGCTGCTCCCTAATGTACGCCCGAGAGGAAGCCCAACACTCGGGTTCCCGCCGCTTCGCGGCGACCCTCTTGCTTAGACGGGGGGGCGGGGGTACCTGCACAGCCCGGGGTCCCG
>RFZO01000234.1 GCA_009920715.1 Actinomycetota bacterium
GACACCAAGTCCATCGAACGCGCCGTCGGGGTTCGCGAGAAGTACCTGGCGGTCGAGCGCGCCAAGGCCAAGCCGAAGAACGAGCGCACGAAGGCGGACGACGACGCCCTGGACGTGTGCCAGTCCACGCCCGCCTGCGAGGGGAACCTCGGCATCTCGCGGTCGTCCATGCCCCAGTTCCTGCAGATGTCCCCGAAGGCGGCACGCGCAGGCATCGCCGACAACCGGTACAAGGAGCTGCTGAACGGGGAGAAGGCCGGGAAGGGCCTGCCGTCGAACATCAGCGGGGACGAACGCGAGGCCTACTACAACCGCAAGAACGCGGAGGCCGCCATCGCGGCGGGGGCCGACCCCGACTCCGACACGTCGGTGTTCGACGACTGGGTCAAGAGCCTGGAGAAGGACGGCGTCAAGGTCACCAAGCCGAAGAAGGGGATGCGCGTGGGGGACCTGAAGGCGACCCAGAGTGAGATCTCGGCCGATGCCGTGCTCCGCAACGCGAACAAGTACCTGACGGGCGGCGACCTGACGGGCGGCGTGATCTACGTGTCGTCGGACGGGCACATCCTGGACGGCCACCACCGGTGGGCCGGTCTGCTGACCGCCGACCCCAACGCCAATATCCCCGTCGTCAAGATCGGGGTTCCCATGTCCAAACTGCTGGAAAAGTCGTTCGACCACCCCGGCGTGTTCCGCCAGGACTTCCGGTTCGAGACCGTGTCCCCCGACGAGCCCCTCGACCTTGCGAGGAAGCCCGGTGCGACCTGGCAGCAGCGAAACGGGAAGTGGTACGGGAAGAACAAAGACGGCAAGTCGGGCGGACCGTTCGCCAGTCAGGACTCGGCAAAGGCCTTCGCGACGGGCAAATCCGGCAAGTCGGCGGGAGTTCGGTGGCCCGCCTATCCCGGGCGTCGGGCATCCACATTTGGAGCCAGTACCATGCCAGACACCCTCCGCACCCGCATCATCCGTCTGGCGCACACGCGCCCCGACCTCCGTGCCCACCTCCTCCCGCTCGTGTCCGACAAGGCCGCGTGCGGATGGGACGGCGGCGAGTCCGACACGATGGGCTGCGGCGAGGCTCCCGTGATGGCGAAGCACGAGAAGGGCAAGTCCGTCGACCCGACGAAGGACATGTCCCCCGAGGACGCTGCCGAGTGGAAGAAGCAGAACGCCATCCACAAGGACAAGTTCACGAAGGGCGCGGCATCGGCCCTCCGCATGATCAGCGACCCAGGACACGGTTGGCTTGAGGTTCCGGTGTCGGAGCTCGCCCGCCTCGGCATCGCAAATCAGATCTCTCGGTACTCGTACCGCAAGGGACAGATGGCGTACCTCGAGGAGGACCTCGATGCGGGTGTGTACCTCGAGGCCCTTGAGGCCGCAGGGGAACCTCGCCCGGCCCTCACCGAGGTCTACCAGGCGCGCACCCCGATTCGCAGCTACCCCTCGTACCGATAATGGGTGACCCCATGCCTACCTCCCTGGTGAAATCGGCGGCCCTGTCCACGTCCCGGGCGATGTACCTCCGCGAGGAGATCGCCCGCGCCCTCCAGCGCCCCATCCCCGCGTCCCGCAAGATGAACGAGGTCGGGGCGGTGGTCCACGAGCTGCTCGGGTTCCTGGGCGGCGAGGAGTTCGCAGACACCATGTCCGACCGCGTCACCCAGGGCATCGTCCGTTCCACCCCCCGCACGGCGTCGTTCACGACCATCGACCCGCAGGTCCACATGGCCATCGACGCCGAGGTGCGTCAGGCGCTCCGTTCCGTCGAACGGGCGGCGGACACCCTCGGGTCGTTCCGCCACACGATGTACCCCCCGACCGCACAGCAGATGGACGAGGTGGGGGAGGACCTCGGGAAGGCGACGCAGCACGTGGACAAGGTTCGGTCGATGGTGTCCCGCGTCGCGTCGCGGCACCTGCGGGCGTACAACCCCGGTTCGCGTTCCGACACGGGGTACCTCCCCGGCAACGTGCAACAGGAGGCCCCGTACCGCGGCGTCGGGTCGCAGACCCCCACCCCGCGCGACCGCGACGGGAACCCGGTCAAGGTCCCGGAGTACGGGATGATGGAGATCCCCGGCTACGAGTGGCACGACAAGTCGCAGAAGTTCCACTCGGGGACCTGAGGACAACACGCGGACCTGAGAACAACACGCGGACGCCGGACCGCCGGGTGCCGGACGAGGTGTTGACGCGCATCACGGTGGTCCGCCCGATGCCGTGAACGGGTATTGTCCCGACGACGGAGGTTCGCGGGATGAAGGTCGCCATCGAAGGTGCGCCCGGTGTGGGAAAGTCGACGCTGTGCAGCGCCCTGGCCGCGCACATCCCCGACTCGGCGTGGGTCGAGGAGCCGGTGACGGAGAACCCGTACCTCGCCGACTACTACCTCGAGCCAGGGCGGTGGGCGCTGGCGATGCAGGTGGACATCCTGCTCCGGCGGGCGAACGCCATCGCGGCGGTGGCACACCGCCGGCGGGCGGTCGAGTTCCTGGACCGGTCGGCGTGGGGCGACCGGTTGTTCGCGGTGACGGCGCGGGACCTGGGCATCATGTCGTCCAGGGAGTTCGACACGTACGACGCGGTGTTCCGTGCCGTGACGGCGTCCCCCGGCGTCCTGCCCGATGCGGTGGTCTACCTGCGGGCATCGGCGGATGCGGTGTGGGCGCGGGTGGCGGCGCGTGCCCGCCCCGAGGAGGCGGCGATGAGGCGGGAGTACCTGGACGCCGTGTGCGACACCTACGAGGCGTTCTTCGCCCGGCCCCCCATCGGTATGCGGGTCATCACCGTGGACTGGGAGGCGTTCGGCACGGTCGACGCCGCGTGGTCCCAGGTCGAGACGGCGTTCACGCGGGGGTTCGGCAGCCCATGAGG
>RFZO01000235.1 GCA_009920715.1 Actinomycetota bacterium
CTCCCACGACCAGTACTCCACGGTCCTCTTCCCGTCCGGCAAGCCCAACCCGAACGTGTTCAACCCTGCAGTCACGTACTCGCCGGCCCCGGAGAAGAAGTGGGGCGACATCATCGCTTTTGCCGACGTCAGCGGCAACGCGCTCACGGGCGGCGCTGCTCTCGTTGCGGGGCTGAACAACACCGGCATCGGTGCCCAGATCTTCCAGAGCATCGGTTCATACGCGAACCTGTGCAAGTCAATGACGCCGCGCGACTACTACGAGGTCGAGGTCATCGAGGGTGGCCAGTCCCCGAGTTCGGTCCTCACGGAGATGGACGAGTTCGACGCGGACGAGTTCTCCACCGCACTGACCGCGTGCAGCGGGACTTTCGCCACGTGCAACGCCGGAGCGCTCGGTTCGCCCACTGCGGCGGCACCGACGACAACTGCTGCGCCGACCACGACTGTCGCACCCACCACGACCACGGCTGGTGCGACCACCACAACCGCGGCTGGTGCGACCACCACGACCGTCCGTGCTGGTACGACCACAACGACCGTTGCTGCCACGCGCAAGCTGACCGGCAAGATCTGGATCGATTCCAACCGTGACGGCAAGAAGGACTCCTCGGAGAAGATTCTCGCCAACCACACGGTCACGGTGAAGGCGGGCGCGGGCAACTCCAGCACCCAGACCTTCACGGTGAAGACCGACTCCGCCGGCAACTACGAGGTCGCCGACCTGCCCGCCGGCAACTGGGTCGTCACTGCCGCGGCGGTGAGCGACTCCAACTACGAGAAGGTGTTCGACTCTGACTCAGGCACGACTGCGAGCGACTGGGTTGTCGTGGCATCGGTTCCCTCAACGGGCACCGCAACGGCTGACTTTGCCACCGCACTCAGCGCTTCGGCCGTGGCTGCAGGTGCCACCGATTCTCTCGGGGCGGTCGCCGCCGCACCGAAGTCGTCATCGAGCACGACAACAGCACTGCCCGCGACCGGGTCGTCTTCCACCGCACCCCTGCTGTGGCTGGCGTTCTCGATGCTGGTGCTCGGCGCCGGTCTGCTCCGTCGTCGCTCGGCCTGACCGGGCTCGCCCCGGGGAGGGGACCGCAGTAGGCGCCGTCGCTACCGTTCGGTAACTTTGGGGCCATGGCTGAATTCTCCCTCCACCTTTCAGACGACCAACTCCAGATCAAGGACTGGATCCACGAGTTCGCAAAGGACGTCATGCGTCCCGCCGCGCAGGAGTGGGACGACCGCGAGGAGTTCCCGTGGCCGGTGGTGCAGGAAGCCGCCAAGATCGGTCTCTACGGCATCGACTTCATGATGAGCGCAATGGGTGACGCCTCGGGTCTCACCCTTCCCGTCGCCATCGAGGAGATCTTCTGGGGCGATGCCGGTCTCGGCATGGCCATCATGGGTTCGGGCCTCGCCGCCGCCGGTATCTCCGGCAACGGCACGCCCGAGCAGGTCATCGAGTGGGTGCCGCAGTGCTACGGCACCGCCGATGACGTGAAGCTCGGTGCGTTCTGCGTGAGCGAGCCCGACGCCGGTTCCGACGTGTCCTCGCTGCGCACGCGCGCCGTCTACGACGAGGCAACCGACGAGTGGGTGCTGAACGGCACCAAGGCGTGGATCACCAACGGCGGAATCGCCAACGTCCACGTGGTGGTGGCCGCGGTTGATCCCGCGCTGAAGGGTCGCGGCCAGGCATCGTTCGTGGTGCCCCCGGGCACCAAGGGTCTCTCGCAGGGCCAGAAGTACGCCAAGCACGGCATCAAGGCCTCGCACACCGCCGAGGTCGTGCTGGACGACGTGCGCGTGCCCGGCCGCTGCCTGCTCGGCGGCAAGGAGAAGCTGGATGCCAAGCTGGCCCGTGCACGCGAGGCCGGTCGCTCCGGCGAGGCGCAGCCCGCGATGAAGACGTTCGAGGCCACCCGCCCGGCCGTCGGTGCGCAGGCTCTCGGAATCGCACGCGCCGCGTACGAGATCGCGCTCGACTACGCGAAGGAGCGCCAGGCGTTCGGCAAGCCGATCATCATGAACCAGGCCATCGCGTTCAAGCTGGCGAACATGGTCACCCAGATCGACGCGGCACGCCTCCTCATCTGGCGCGCGGCGTGGCTGGCGCGCAACGGCGGCTTCAAGAACGCCGAGGGTTCGCAGAGCAAGTACTACGCGTCGGAGATGGCCGTGAAGGTGACCGAGGAGGCAATCCAGATCCTCGGTGGCTACGGCTACACGCGCGAGTACCCGGTCGAGCGTTGGCACCGCGACGCGAAGATCCACACCATCTTTGAGGGGACCTCAGAGATCCAGCAGCTCGTCATCGCTCGGGCAATCTCGGGCATGAGGGTGGAGTAGCCAGAGACGCCACAAACTCGCTGATCAGCGGCATCGCCACTCGGAGGACGCCGCGTAGGCCGGGCTATTCGACGATGTCGGAGATCTGCATCACCGGCGCAATGGTCGTGTAGTTGACGACGTCCGACATCACGTCGCCGGTGAGCGGCGAACCCATCGCGGTGTTGAAGGCCTCCATCGACGCGAACGTCAGGTGCACCGCGGCGACGTGCGGGCCGTTGATACCTCTTTCTATGGTCGTCGAGGCGGGGCTCCACGCCCGTTGAACGAGCGGCACGTGCTTGGCGCGGTAATAGTCGTGGTCGAAGGTGGCGCCCTCGGATGACGGGTAATAGACGCTGACACGAATCATGTCGCTGACCGTAGCAGTCACTCACGGGCCGACCGCATCGGTTGATCGGCGCATAGCCTCGGGACATCGTCACCATTCCGACCGGCCCGCCGCTGCCGTTCGCGACCCCGCCATTCCCGGGCTCGCTCGGCAGGCTGCTGAACGAGTC
>RFZO01000236.1 GCA_009920715.1 Actinomycetota bacterium
CGCGGGTGTCAGCGCACCTTGGGCTTGAACGCCTCGCGGATCAACGGCTCGTAGTGGGCCAGGTCGAAGCTCTCGTACTCGGTGTCGAACGCGACCGAGTCGTACAGCGCGCAGAACTCCTCGGTGTACCCGTAGAAGGGCGAGTCGGCGTGTGCGTCGCGGGCGTTGCGGTCGAGGCCGATGTGGTGCCAGAAGTAGTAGCCCTGGAAGATGCCGTGGTGCTTCGTCATCCACCAGTTCTTCTCCGACACGATCGGCTTCACGATGCCCGCGGCGATGTCGGGGTGGTTGAACGGGGCAAGGTTGTCGCCGATGTCGTGGAGCAGCGCGCACAGCAGGTACTCGTCGTCGCGTCCGTCACGCTCGGCGCGCGAGGCGGTCTGGAGGCAGTGCTCCAGGCGGTTCACCGGGAAGCCGCCGAAGTCCGACTCGAGCATGCGCAGCTGCTCCAGCACCCGGTCGGCCACGTGGGACTGGGTCTCCTGCAGGCAGACCATGATGTCGGCCCACTCCTCCTTGGTCGACTCCTGGAAGGACTTGAACGTTGCGCGTGCCATCGGATACCCCCGTGCCGTGATGCCTTGGGCGAAGTGTAGGTGGTCAGTTGCCGCGCGAGCGCACGACCCGCACCGGGGTGCCGACCTCGATGTTCTCGAACAGCCACCGGGCGTCGCGTACCCGCATGCGGATGCACCCGTGGGAGGAGGGGGACTGACCGACGGGGGTGTGGAACGGGACGTCACCGGCGGCGGTCACCTTGTAGGGGATGCCGTGGAACCCGATGTTGTCCCCGCCCCGGCCCTTCGTGAACCGGACCATCCACTTCATGCGTTCGTTCGGTGCCGGGGTGTAGAACGCCTGCGCCGACTTGGAGAACACCCTGAACGACCCGGTGGGGGTGGAATCGAACAGCCCGGTGCTGACCGGGAGCGAGGTGATGAGTCGCCTGCTGCGTGAGTACACGAAGGCACGCTGCTCGCGCAGCGACACCACCACGGAACCGACACGCACGTTCGCCCGCACCATCTCGGGCTCGATGACGGGTCCCTGGGTGTCCGTGGCGGTCGTGTCGCCGGCCTTGTCGTTGGCGGCAGGAACGGTGACCGGCGGGGCGTTGTCGGTGCCGGCACGCACGGCAACGGGCACCGCAGCGAGCAGCGCCGAGGTCACGAGGGCGAAACAGAGGAGTCGGGAGGGACGGCTCATCGTGGCAGAGGCTAATTGCGGGCGCGGCCCGCGTGGGGGAGGTCAGGCTCCGGCGGTGTCGAGACCCTCGGCGAGGGTGTTCCACGCGAGGACCGCGCACTTGATGCGCACGGGGAACTTCACCACGCCCTGGAGTGCCTCGAGGTCACCGAGTGACACGGAGGTGTCGGGCTCGCCCTCCTCGATCGACATCATGTTCTTGAAGCGGCTGACGAGGGCACGCACGTCGTCGACCTTCTTGCCCTTCACCGCGGCGCTCATCATGGATGCCGAGCTCTGGCTGATGGAGCAGCCCTGTCCGCCGATGCGCACGTCGGCGACAACCCCGTCCTCGACCTGCAGGTACACCTCGATCTCGTCGCCGCAGAGCGGGTTGTGTCCCTCGGTGCGGACAGCCGGCGGGGGAAGCTCGCCGCGGTTGCGCGGGTTCTTGTAGTGGTCGAGGATGATCTCGCGGTAGAGGTCTTCGAGTCCGGGCATGGCGTGCTTCCTGTCGGGCGGGTGGTTGTCAGGCTAGAGGGTGAAGAAGTCGCCCGCCTCGGCCAGCGCGTCGCACAGGACGTCCGCCTCGGCGGTGGTGTTGTAGAGGTAGAAACTGGCGCGCACGGTGGCGTTGGCGCCGAGCAGGCGCATCAGCGGCTTGGCGCAGTGGTGGCCGGCACGCACGCAGACGTTGTGCTGGTCGAGAACCTGGCTGACGTCGTGCGGGTGCACGTCGCGGTAGGCGAAGCTGATGGTGGCTCCGCGCAGGTCCGGGTCGCAGCTCCCGTGGACGGTGATGTCGTCGCCGAAGCGTCCCTTCAGCGCCGCCAGTGCGTAGGCAGTGATCTCCCGCTCGTGGGCCCGCACGTTTGCCATGCCGACGGACTCCAGGTAGTCGACCGCGGCACCGAGGCCCACGACCTCGACGATCGCCTGCGTCCCGGCCTCGAACTTGGCGGGCAGCTCGGCGCACGTGAAGCCCTCCGTGCGCACGTCGCTGATCATGTTGCCGCCGCCGAGGAACGGCGGCATCGCCTCGAGAATCTCCTCACGGGCCCAGAGCATGCCGACGCCCGACGGGCCGACCATCTTGTGGCTGCTGAACGTCATGAAGTCGGCGTCCCATGCCCGCACGTCGGTGGGCATGTGGGGCACCGACTGGCACCCGTCGACGATGGCGACTGCGCCGGCGCGGTGGGCGGCCGCGACGAGGTCGGCGACCGGGTTGATGGTCCCGAGCACGTTCGACATGGCGGTGAAAGAGAACGCCTTCGCGCCGTCGAGCAGACGGTCGAGGCCGGAGGTGTCGAGCAGTCCGTCCGCGGTGAGCGGCACCCAGCGGATCTCGAACCCCTTCTCGGCGGCGAGCATCTGCCACGGAACGATGTTGGCGTGGTGCTCCATGTGGGTGAGCACGACCGCATCGCCGGCACCGAGGTTGGCGCCGCCCCAGCTGCGCGCGACGAGGTTGAGTGCCTCGGTGGCGTTCTTCGTGAACACGATCTCGTTGACGGACCGGGCGTTCACGAAGCGGGCGACCTTGGCACGCGCGGACTCGAAGCGGTCGGTGGCCTCGGCGGCCAGGTGGTACGCGCTGCGGTTGGTGGGGCCGTAGCCGTGTTCCATGAACGACGACATGGC
>RFZO01000237.1 GCA_009920715.1 Actinomycetota bacterium
CTTCGAGATATTTGTTCATCAGCTCTTCGCTGGACTCGGCAGCGACTTCAACCATCTTCTCGCGCC
Organism: Actinomycetota bacterium; assembly: GCA_009920715.1. Lineage (GTDB taxonomy): Bacteria > Actinomycetota > Acidimicrobiia > Acidimicrobiales > Ilumatobacteraceae > UBA2093. The sequence continues at coordinate 67 of RFZO01000237.1, forward strand.
ACTCGGCGGCAACATCGGCCAGATCAGCAGGAATGTCTTCGTAGTTGAATTTCATGCCCTGGGTCGCATCGTCCGTTGCCGATGCTTTCGTCGCCGAACCGGGCATCGAATCACTGGTCAGCCGATCGGGTACTGCCGTGCGGCTCGGCCGCCACGACGCATCCAGCGGCCAGGTGACCGTCGGTCGGACGGGCACAACAGAAGCCCCGGCCGCGGCGCAACGAACTGATGTCACCGCACCCCCCTCTGGCGCCGACAGCGAGATCATCCCGGGCCGGTACATCGTGAGGGTCGCACGGGGTCGCGGCGCATCCACGGTCGCCGACGAACTGCAGGGTGCGGGTGTCGACGCGGAGGTGCTCACTGCGGACAGCATCAGGACCATCCTCGTGAGAACGGACCCGAACGATCCCGCCGACCTCCAGGAGGTCGCGCGGAACAGCGGTGTCGCACAGATCTGGAACGACATGAAAGTCACCGTCGACACCAGCCAGTCGAACCCGCCGTGGGGACTCGACCGCATCGACCAGGCCAACCTGCCGCTCGACAGCACCTATTCATACGACTCGGACGGCACCGGCGTGACCGCGTACATCGTCGACACCGGCACGAGAGGAACCCACTCTGACTTCGGTGGCAGGGTGGCGTCAGGATGGAACGGAACAGGCGACCCAGGGAACGGCAATTCCGACTGCCACGGTCACGGCACTCACGTGGCGGGAACCGTTGCGGGCTCCACCTACGGCGTGGCGAAGAACGCGAGCATCGTCCCCATCCGGGTGCTCACGTGCTCCGGCAGCGGTTCCTACTCGGTGATCATCCAGGGAATCGACTGGGCGATCACCCACCACCAGGCGGGCACAGCCGCTGTCATGAACATGAGCCTCGGCGGTCCCTCCTACGACCCGCTCGACGCTGCCGTCGCCTCGGCTGTCGCCGACGGAATCGTGGTGGTGGTGGCCGCCGGCAACAGCAACCTTGATGCGTGCACCGCATCGCCCGCCCGCGCGCCGCTCGCCATCACCGTGGGCGCAACGGACAGTTCCGACCTGAAGGCGTCGTTCTCCAACTGGGGTTCGTGCCTCGACATCTGGGCACCCGGCGTCGGGGTGCTCTCCGCGTACCGAACGAGCGACACGGCCACCGCGACGATGTCGGGAACGTCGATGGCCGCACCGCATGTCGCGGGTGCTGTCGCCCGGCTGTGGTCGTCGAACGCGGCACTGACAGCCGCCGAGGTCACCGCGATCATCGTGAACAATGCGGTCACCGTGGACACGCGCAACATCCTCCAGTCGCCGCTGTACGCGGGCGATGTGCTCCCTTCAGCCCCCTCAGGTCTCTCCACCACCCCCCGCAACGGCGCTGCCACCGTGTCGTGGACCGCGCCGGGTGCCGGCGTGTCGGCGGTGGAACTCTCGTTCTCCGGCGGCGGGGCCGTCACTCTCCCGCGGACCTCCACCCAGTACGTCAAGTACGGCCTCACCAACGGCACCTCCTACACCGTCACCGTCACGTACCTCAACTCACGGGGACGCGGGCCGTCCAGCAGCACCAGCGTCACACCCGTGGATGACGGAACACCAGGCCAGCCCACCATCCGGCGCATCGGGTCCGGCAACGAATGGCTGAACGTGGAGGTCACCCTCCCCTCGGCAACAGGCGGAGCGATCTCCTCGCTGCAGGTCACAGCAACCCCCGCAGAGGGAACAGCGACAGTCGTCTCCTCCAACGTGCCTGTCGGTGCTGTCCGGCACCTCGTGAAAGTGGGCGGCCTCACCAACGGCACCTCCTACACCGTCACCGTCGTGGCCACCAACGGGACGGGATCAGGTGCGCCATCGGCCGGGATGACGTCATCACCCTCCACTGCGGTGAACGTGAGCGGAACCTGGACTGGCAGCAACCCCGGTCTGCCGATAGCCGTGCGTGCCCCGATGGTCACCGACGAGCACAGGGGACTCCTGTGGGCGGGGGCGATAAACCGGAACCTCGTGGCCGTGGACGTGTCCACCAGACTCGTGGCCACCGGCACACTGCCCACCGGCTCCGGGATGTGGCTGTTCCAGGACCCAGTTCACAAGCGGATCCTCGCCGTGCCGAGGAACAGCGGGACGAACGTCTATGAACTCACCATGTCCGACACCTCGATCGTGACTTCATCGGTGGCCGCGTCCATGCCCGTTGCGAGTGCGGCGGTGCTCGACACCGCAAACAACGAGCTGATCGTCGCCGGCAGCAGCGTGAAGCGCTACTCGATCGGAGCAACGGGCACCCTCACCGAGCTCACCGTGCCGTCCCTCTCGCTCAGGGGCGCCGTCGTCACGTCCCTCGCGGTGCACGGTCAGTACGTGGTGCTGGGGTCGAACCTCGGCGACTGGGTGAAGGTCTGGAACCGCTCGACGGCATCGGTGGCAAACTCGGCGACCATCGACTCCGTGGGAACCCTCTACGCGTGGTCCGGCGGGGTCATCGTCACACCCACCACCGACAGCATCATCACGAAACTGAATTGGTCGGGTGTCACCACCGGCACAGTCGACCTGATGTTCGGTGAGTTCGCCGGCAAGACATACAACGGCCACTACTACGCCATTGTGTACGGCGACGTCTCACGGTTCGACGGCAGCAACATCGCGATCAGGTTGGGCGGTGCATCCGTCGCCTCGTTGAACATCGACACAATGACCGTCAACGCAACAGGCCGCATCAGCGGAACCGTCTCCGACGGTGTTTCCGGACCCCTCGTCGCGGCCGG
>RFZO01000238.1 GCA_009920715.1 Actinomycetota bacterium
GACACCCCCTACGACGACTCGGCACTCGTCCGTGAGGCGGTGCTTCGTCTCTCATACGTGGGCGCCAACGTGGCTGTCGTGCGCACCGTGGATGCTGCACCCGCAAAGGAGACGACCGTTTTCTACAACGATGTCATGGTCAGGGTGGACGTGGAGGGGTACGCATCACTCCTGGGGACGATGGCCTTCGTGGAGACCGAGGAAGTGATCGAGGGCGTGAACGCCCGCATCGTCCTGGGGGAGGACTTCCGCGAGTTCATCGGGAGTGCCGTCGGGCGCACGATCGCCACGACCACGACCAGCACGGTTCCCGACTGAGGAGACACATGAGCAACGACATCCCCTCACTTGAACTTGCCGTCCGCTGCGCCCGCGCGGCCGACGACAAGCTCGCCACCGACATCATCGTGCTCCCCGTGGGTGACGTGCTCGCGATCACCGAGTACTTCGTGGTCGCCAGCGCGTCGAACCCGCGCCAGGTGCGCGCCATCACGGACGCAGTCCTCGCGACGGTCCGGGAGCAGACCGGCCGGGGTCCGCTGCGCAGCGAGGGAGTGGGAGAGCAGCAGTGGGTGCTGGTCGACTACGGCGACGTCGTGGTCCACGTGTTCAGCGAGGAACAGCGCCGGTTCTACGAGATCGAGAGGCTCTACAAGGACGTCCAGGCGGTGGACTGGGCCGGGGTGGAACTGTCGTAACCCGCGACCCCATTGGTATGGTTGGGGTCTCCCGTTCCGGGGCTGTAGCTCAGTTGGCAGAGCGCTTGCATGGCATGCAAGAGGTCAGGGGTTCAATTCCCCTCAGCTCCACCATCCGGAGGTGTCGTCTCCCGGGCATGCCGGTCTGAGTGGATACCATTTCGCGATGGCACCGCGACTGGTCTCGTTGACGTTCGACAACGGGCCCTTCGTCGGGACAACCGACCGAGTGCTCGCCGAACTCGAGCGCCGGGGCATCCTCGCGGCGTTCTTCGTTGTGGGCCGGTCGCTGGCCCGGCCAGGGGCGCGGGTGCTTGCGGAGAGCGCAGTCGCCGCCGGGCACCTCGTCGGCAATCACAGCGCCACCCATTCCGTCGCCCTCGGTGAACTCCCGGACTCCTCTTCCGTCGATGCGGAGATCGATGACTGTGAGTCGCTGCTCGACGGTCTCCGGGGGTCGCCACCGCTGTTCCGCCCGTTCGGGAACGGTGGTGCTCTCGATCATCGTCTGCTGAGCCAACATGCCGTGCAGAGGCTCGTTGACGGCGGGTACCGCACGGTGTTGTGGAACTCCGTGCCGCACGACTGGGACGACCCGACCGGATGGGTTGACACCGCCGTGTCGCACGTTCGGGAGATGGAACACACCGTGATGGTGTTGCACGACACGCCGGGGGCTTGCGCCGACCGGCTGCCCGAACTGCTCGATCGTCTGGAGGCCCTTGACGTTCAGTTCACACAGGACATCCCGGACTCCTGTATCGCCACCTCCAACGGAACACGTACCGCAGTCGTTGATGCCCTTCTCCGGGGCTGACCGGCATCACGTCGGCGGGGGAGCGTCCCGCGGCGAGCTGGTTGGCAACCTGGGCACTGAATAACCGCATTCACAACCAGTCTCCGCGCCTGGCGAGAGCCCCGGACAGCGCGATCCGTCATTGCCTCGCATCCTGCGGGTCCGGGCCTCAGTAGCCTTGGGGGATTCCTATGAAGGTCGCCGTGATCATGCGGACGTTCGAGCGTCCCGTCCTCCTCGCAAGGGCGGTCGCCAGCGTGTGCCAGCAGACATTCACCGACTGGGAACTGGTCATCGTGAACAACGGGGGTGCCCCCGGTCCTGTCGACTCGGTGGTCGCGGCTGCCCGCGCAGGGTCTGTTCCGGGGACAATCACCGTCCTCCACCTGCCCGAGCGGATGGGGATGGAGGCTGCCTCCAACGCGGGGCTGAGGGCGAGCAGTTCCGAGTATTTCGCCATCCACGATGACGACGACGCGTGGCATCCCGATTTCCTGTCGGCCACAACTGCCGAACTCGATGCGCAGCGGGAGAGGGCGGCCGTGGTCACCTCCCTCACCAAGGTGATCGAGACAATGAAGGGAGGGAAGGTGTGGCCCGTCCGGGAGGAGTCCTTCTGGCTCAATCCCGGCCGGCTGACCTTCAGGGGGATGATCGGCGCGAACACATTCCCGCCGATCGCGGCGCTCTTCCGCAGGACGCTGCTGGACACCGTCGGCTCGTTCGACGAGTCCCTTCCCGTTCTCGGCGACTGGGAGTTCAACCTCCGTGCCGTGAGGGCCGGCGGCTTCGCGTTCCTGCCCCGCGTGCTGGCGCGGTACCACGTGCGAACGCCCGACAGTGACCGTGCGGCGTCGAATTCGATAGTCGACGGAGAGTCGCTGCATCGTTCCGTGAAACTCCAGCTGCAGGACCGGTGGCTGGGGGAGACCGTCGACGGCGTCAACAAGGGACTTCTGTCCGTTCAGGCGCAGGCGGCCGACGACATCACAGAGACACGGCTGACAGGTGTCCGGTCGGTCGCCGAGGTTGACGTGGAGGCCATCGCAAACCGAACCGCCGACATCCTCGCCACCAGGCACGCGACGCGTCGAATCCTCCGCGGGCTGCGGCATCCCGGCCACGCACTCCGCGCGGTCAAGCGAATCCTCGCCGGGTGAACCTGCGGTGACGCCGGACGAACTTCTCGATGCCCACCCGGGCGCGAGGGTGCTCACACTCGACTTCTTCGACACGCTCGTCACCAGGTCTGTCGCCCAGCCGACCCACGTCTTCGCCCTCATCGAGCAGGTTCTCCGCGGGTCCGGGGATGACCGCTGGCGCGGGTTC
>RFZO01000239.1 GCA_009920715.1 Actinomycetota bacterium
CTGAGTTAAGTGCAGATCCACCACCAGTTCCTCCTGTCAAAGGACCGCCTCCTCCAGAGGAAGCAGATCCTCCTCCGCCACCACCTAATCCACCATTTCCTCCAGTAGTGCCATTGGAATAAACTGCGCCGCCTCCACCACCTCCATAATATAAACTTGTTCCAGATATACTAAATGCTGCACCAACTCCGCCATGTCCACCAGTTCCTGGACTTGCTCCTGCAGCGCCGCCTGCAGCACCAGCACCGCCACCACCGCCACCAGCATATAATGGACTACTTCCTGAACTGCTTGGTCCACCAGCATTACCATAACCTGTTGAACCAGATGGAGAGGTTTGCGTCGTTGATCCACCGCCATACCCAGCAGAGTTAGAAGGTCCACCTCCACCACCAGATCCTCCGTCTCCGCCTGTTTGTCCTGTACCACCAGCCTGGTGATTTCCTCCTCTACCACCACCAATTGCTGTAAATCCAAATGCTGTTGAATCAGTTCCAGGATTTGATGTTGTAGATGCAGCCCCAGCTATTCCTGCACCACCTGCTCCGATGGTAATTGTGTATGTGCTACCGCCTGTAACGGATTTAGATGTTGCATAAACAACTCCACCAGCACCACCACCACCAGAAACATATGATCCAGCACCACCACCTCCAGCAACAACAAGAACATCAACAGCAGTGACGCCTGTTGGTGCGGTCCATGTTCCAGATGTAGTGAATGTATAAACAGTGCCAACTACACTGGCTACTGTGTATTTGATAATTACGATGCCACTGCCACCAGCACCAGATGGCGCTGCAGTTTCGTATCCTCCACAGCCGCCGCCACCACCACCAGTGTTTGTTGTGCCTGGTGTTCCACCAGCTCCTGGATTTCCTGCACCACCACCACCACCACCACCAGAACCTCCAGTGCCAGCTGTACTATTACCGCCACCGCCTCCACCACCAGCATAAGTTGCAGAAGATCCAGTAATTGATGATGTTAAACCTGGACCACCATTTCCACCTCTAGTGTTAGTAACACTATCACCACCTATTCCGCCACCACCGCCTCCACCACCACCGTTGGCGCCTGGAGAAGTTCCAATTCCGCCAGCATATCCTTGACCAGGTGTTCCTGCGCCACCAGCAAATGGTCCACCAGAATCATCACCACCGCCGCCACCACCAGATCCGCCAGAATTTCCAGCAGATGCTCTAGTTGCTCCTTGCACACCACGACCTCCACCACCACCACCAGCAGCAGGAGTTATAGAACCAAAGACTGAGTTTGATCCATTATTTCCTTGATTTGATAGTGTAACACTAGCTCCACCAGCGCCAACAGTAATTGTATAAGTATTTCCAGCAGTAACTGCAAATCCAGAACCTGTTACAATTCCGCCACCACCAGCACCACCGCCAGCATTTCTACCACCGCCAGATCCACCACCAGCAACGACAAGATAATCAACTTGCGTTACATCAGTTGGTGCTGTCCATGATGAACTTTCTGTGAACACTTGAACACCTTGAACTTGACCTTGAGCAATTTCTTGTGGCCATATACCAGCAAGTTTTGCGACTTGTGCTTCGTTGAGTGACCAAATGCCAACGGCAGTGCCTTGACCAACGCCACCACCGGTGGTCAGGTTTCTACTACCAATGATACCGCCGTTAAAACGAACTGCCATTAACTAATCTCTTCAAACGAAGTAATAAGATGCAGACGATTGTTTGAATCTGCTTTTGCTTTGAGATGATCACCTTCTTCTAAGTAGAGTGACTTTGACATGATGTCAAGTGATGATTTTGCTGGCACTGTCACAACATTTGCAAGTGAATATACTGCATTACCTGTACCAGTAGATGTGTTCTGTGCGCCGAACTTAAATAGTTCAACTGTTACATTACCAGAATTTGTTCCATCAACGTTTGATACGATGATGGTATTGAGTTTGAATACTTGTCCTGAGTTTACAGGATTTACCACAACACTTGATGACACTGTGGTTATATTGGCAACATTACTTTTGCCTCGAATAGTTGTGACTGCTACTATATTAGGTGCTGCCATTTATTTTTCCTTGAATTAAACTGTTCCTATTACAACTTCGCCCGAACCAGTAAATGTATAAATCCATTCATTGCCAACTTGTGTTTCTGTTGGACTGCCGACCGTGTTGGATGCTCTACCAACACTGCGTAATATTACAATACCACTACCACCAGAACGAGGTTGTGCAGCAGGACCCCCATCATCATTTCCTCCAGCACCACCTCCACCATTTGCTGGTGCAGAAAATCTTGCTGCACCTCCAGGTGACGCAGTAGCACCATCGCCAATTTGTCCTGATCCAGCACCACCTCCAGCATAATTTACAGGTGTTCCTGTAATTGATGATGCTAATGCTGCTCCACCTGCTCCACCTATAAGTCCTACACCAGGATTAATAAAATTTCCACCCGCACCGCCAGCACCACCGCCACCTCCGCCACCTCTACCAGCACCAGTACCAACTCCATTTCCCGAACCACCATTATTTCCTTGTGGAGCATATCCTAAACCACCAGGACTTATCACACCTTGAACGCCTCTTCCACCGCCACCAGAACCTCCATTTTGACCATTCGCAGGACCAGGGCCACCAAAATCACCTTCACCACCACCACATCCACCACCATCACATATAACGTTACTCCAAACACCTTCAGTTGTAGTTATTGAAGAGTTGCTGCCGTTTTGTGGCCCTGTTCCACCACCTCCCACTGATACAATCAATCTTGCAGCACCAACTGTATTTTGTGTACCTGTTCTTAAACCACCGGCACCACCGGC
>RFZO01000240.1 GCA_009920715.1 Actinomycetota bacterium
CAAGCACCGCTTCACGGTCATCCGCGGTCCGCACATCGACAAGGACTCCCGCGAGCACTTCGAGATGCGGATCCACAAGCGCCTCATCGACATCGTCGACCCGAACCCGAAGACCATCGACTCGCTCCAGCGGATCGAGCTCCCGGCGGGCGTCGACATCGAGATCAAGATCCAGGGCTGATTCCCCGGTCACACTGAACGAAGGGCGGCCTGCGGGCCGCCCTTTTTTCTTGCCTGATTCTTGACGTTCCTGCGTGGAACCGCGAGCGCCTACGGGATAGATAAGGGACCATGAGTTTCGAACCGGACTGGATCAACACCCCCCCGCAGTTGACGACCGATCCCGCACCCCGCCGGAAGGGGCGTCTCGGATCTCTCGCACTCGCGCTCGTCGTCGGGCTGATCGGCGGCTTCATCGGCGGTGCGTTCGCCGATGGTGTCACCGACGGATCCACCGGGACCGGGGGCGGACCCGTTGTCACGGCCGCCAAGGTCGACCAGGCGAAGGTGGGCAACACGTCCGTCGCCAAGGCCGCGGCGGTGATCTCACCGAGTGTGGTCACCGTCGACAGCCTGGCCGACGACGGCGAGTCCATCGGCACCGGCATCATCATCTCCTCGGACGGTGACGTGGTCACCAACGCACACGTGGTCGAGGACTCCACCGAGGTGCGGGTCGTCCTGAACGGCGAGACCGAGCCCCGCAAGGCAAGGGTCCTCGCGGCCGATGCGGGCAACGACCTTGCGCTCGTGCGCATCGAGAACGTCACCGGCCTCACGGCGGCGACGTTCGCCGATCCCGCCAGCCTCGCCGTCGGCGACCAGGTGGTGGCGGTCGGCTACGCGCTCGACCTCGACGGTGGTGCCAGCGTGACCAGCGGCATCATCTCGGCACTCAACCGCACGATGCAGAACGAGGACGGCGCGCTGAACGCTCTCATCCAGACGGACGCCGCGATCTCGTCGGGCAACTCCGGCGGCCCGCTCATCAACATGGACGGTCACGTGGTGGGCATCAACACTGCCGTGTACCGCAGCACCGACACGTCCGCCGCCAACAACATCGGCTTCGCCATCAGCGTCGGCGAGGTGAAGCGGGTCATCGAGGTGCTGCGGACGGAGGCGACGGGCGAGAAGCGTTCCCAGGGGTACCTCGGCATCGCGCTCTCCGACCGCACCGACGGCGGCGTGGGTGCGGTCGTCAGTGAGGTCGCCTCCGATTCACCTGCCGAGAGAGCAGGCCTGAAGGTTCGCGACATCATCCTCCAGGTGAACGACCAGCCGATCACGGGCCAGGGCGCCCTCATCGGCATCATCCGGGATGCGACGCCCGATGACGAGGTGGAGATCGTGCTGGAGCGCGACGGCGAGCGGATCACCGTGAAGGCGACGCTGGTCGCCAGACCGAGCGAGTGACCCGCTAGAGCACGACGCGCGGGAAACGCTCGTCGTCGAGGGCGTCACCGTCGACCAGGCCCCCGGGCTCGAACGGTGGTGACGTCCTCCACGGCCTGGTTGCCCACCGCACGTCCTCGCCCACGTACCGGAAGCTCACCACTCGCCGCCGCAACGGGTGCCCTTGTGTTCCCGGTGCGGAGTGGAGGGTGCGGAAGTGGAAGGCCACGATGTCACCCGGCTCCGCAGGACACACCACCGTCTCCCCGAGCGACTCGAGTTCCGCTGCGGAAGGGAACTGCTCGAACCCGGCGGCGGCCGCAACGTAGGGCGAGTCGTCCACGAACCTGTTCGGGATGAACCGCCGCGGTTGCCTGTGGCTTCCCCTGATGCAGCGCAGAGCGACCGCGGCCGGCACCGGGTCGAGAGGAACCCAGAGGCTCACGTTGTCCATGCCGTCGATGCCGTAGTACGGGTCGTCGTGGTGCCACGGGGTGGGGGTGGATGTGCCCGGTTCCTTCACCAGCACGTGCTCGTGGAAGAAGCGGGGCGCAGGGGTCATCATCAGCTCGCCTGCCACACGCGGGAGCACACCTCCGAGAGCAGCCTCGGCGTACGCGGGGATCCGTCGCCAGTTGACGTAGTCGTCGAAGAACCGGCCCCCACCCTCCTGCTCGTACTCGTTTGACCACCCGCCCGGGGCGGCCATGTTCTGCTCCACCGCCTGCTCCAGGACGGCGAGGGTGTCCCGTCCGACGACGCCCCGCAGCACGGTGAAGCCGTCTCTTGCGTACTGCTCGACAGCGGAGGCCGGCAACAGACTCATGGCCGAGATGGTACGCACCCACCGTGGGGCCGCACGGCCCCGGTGGTGCCATGATGTGCGGCGGGGGAGGTCACATGGACATACATTTCGCGACCCTTTGGGAGGCCTACGCGGACGCCATCGGCGACGTGCCGGCGGTGATCATGGGTGACAGAAGGTTCTCGTGGCGCGAGTACGACGACCGGGCCGCCCGCGTGGCCGCGGCGATGTCGGCGGCGGGACTGGGACCCGACGACAAGGCGGGGCTGTACCTCTACAACTCGAACGAGTACCTCGAGGCCCACTACGCCTCGTTCAAGCAGCGGATCGTTCCCATCAACGTGAACTTCCGCTACCTCGGCGGCGAGCTCGAGTACCTGCTCGACAACGCGGACTGCAAGGCGCTCTTCTATCACTCCTCGCTCGCGGACCGCGTGGCCGAGGTCGCGGGCCGTCTGCCGAAACTCGTCCTGCTCGTGGAGGTGGACGACGGCCCGGCGCCCGCCGAGGTCCCGGGGAAGGTGCGCTACGAGGATCTCGTCGCGGCACACGACCCTGCGCCGCGCATCGAGCGCCAACCGTCGGATGTGTACATGCTCTACACCGGCGGAACCACCGGC
>RFZO01000025.1 GCA_009920715.1 Actinomycetota bacterium
CCCGCATGACATCGTCCGGCGTGATGTGGACGATGGAGGTGAAGAACCGTCTCCTCGATCACATGCCCCAGGCGATGCTGGTTGACGCGATGGGCAGCACGGAGGGCGGCATGGCCACCAGTGTCACCACCCGCGAGATGCGGGCGGAGACGGCCAAGTTCGCCATGAACCCGACAACAAAGGTGTTCGACGACGACGACGTGGAGGTGCTCCCGGGCGACGGGCGCACCGGGAAGGTCGCGAACGGAGGCCTCACCCCGTTCGCGTACTTCAAGGACCCCGAGAAGTCGGCACGCACCTTCCGCGTGATCGACGGTGTGCGCTACTCGTTCCCCGGTGACCTCGCCACGTTCGACGAGAACGGGCAGCTCGTCCTGCTCGGACGCGGCAGCCAGGTCATCAACACGGCGGGAGAGAAAGTGTTCCCCGAGGAGGTGGAGGAGGCCGTGAAGCGTTTCCCCGGCGTGCGCGACTGTCTCGTGGTGGGTCTCCCCGACGACAAGTTCGGGCAGGTCGTCATCGCGGTCGCCTCCCTGGAGACGGGTGTGCAGGCGAAGGACGGTGACGTCGTCGCGTTCGTGAAGACGCAGCTGTCCGGCTACAAGGCGCCGAAGAGCGTGGTGTTCGTCGCCGACGTGCCGCGCGCACCGAACGGCAAGGCCGATTACCCGGGTGCGAAGAAACTCGCCGAGGAGGCCCTCGGGCGATGATGGAGCTCGACACGCACCTCGGTGGCGCACGTCCGTTCGGTCTCGGCTACTGGCCTCTCGCCGAGGACGCACCGGGAGTCGAGATCCCGCGTGAGGATGTCCGCATCGTCACGCAGGACGGTGCATTGGTGCGTGGCACCCTGTGGACGCCTCCGAACGGCAGGTGGAAGACGGCGGTGATCCTCAGCCACCCGCGCGGTGACTTCAGCGTTCATTACGCCTGTCCGCTGCTCGCCGCCGCGGGCTATGCGGTGCTCGGGTTCGCCACCCGCTACATCAACAACGACACCGACTGCCTGCACGAGAACTGCATCACGGACGTGAAGGCGGCGCACGACTTCATGGTCGCGCGCGGTGCGGAGTCGGTGGTGTTGCTCGGCAACTCCGGTGGAGGTTCGCTGATGGCACTCGCGAACGCCGAGCTCGGCATCGGTGACGGATGGATCGGGATGGCCGCCCACCCGGGCGAGGGGGTGTTCATGCTCCAGGTCATCGACCCTTCGGTGGCCGACGAGGCTGACCCGTTCTCACGCATTCCCGAACTGGACATGTACAACCCCGACAACGGCTGGCGGCCGTGGCCCGAGCCCTGCCGGTACGACCCCCAATGGCTGGCGACCTACCGCGAGGCCCAGCGTGCCCGGGTGGCCAGGATCGACGCGGTGGCCAAGCAGTCCCTGGCCGATTCGGAGGCAGCGGGGGTGGCACTCGAGGGCGTTCACAAGCGCACAAATCCCGCGGAGTGGCGTGATGTGAGGGCCCGCAAGGTGTTCACCCAGTACCTCACCATCTACCGAACCCTGGCTGACCCCGCCTATTTGGACCTCTCGATCGAGCCGGACGAGCGCCCGATGGGGTCACTTTTCGCCTTCCCGGACCCCTTCGAGGCCAACTACGGCCGTGGCGGCCTGGCCCGGACCATGACGGCCCGGGGCTGGCTGTCCACCTGGTCGGGGTTGTCCAGCCACGCAAAACTGGCAGACACCATGCCCAGGGTGACGGTCCCCACCATCCTCGTGCATCCCACGGCCGACACCGAGATCCGCGTCCGCCAGGCCCAGGAGATCATGGCCAACGCCGGGGCCGCCGACGTGACCTACGTGGAGATGAAGGGCGCACCCCACTACCTGGAAGGTCACCGCCGGCCCGCCATGGACGCGGTTGTCGACTGGCTGCGGGCCCGTTTCCCCCGCTGAGGAGCCCATTCCGCAGCCCATGCGGGGGGTAGTGACCCGCAGAATGCCCCGATAGCGTCACTGTTCCGTGCGATTCGGGCCCCGGCCCGGAAAGCAAGTTCGATCGTCGAGACATCACAATCGACGTCCGTGAAGGCCGGCCCCGCCGGAACCACACGGCACAACCCAGATCAAGTGCTCCGTTGGCCCCACAGCCCGCGGAGCATTTGCGTGAAGAAGCAAAACGAGAAACGCCATGGCACAAAAAGCGATCGTCGGCGAGAAGGTCGGCATGACACAGGTGTGGGGGGAGGACCAGCGCGTCATCCCCGTCACCGTGCTGCGCGTCGAGCCGGCACGAGTCGTACAGGTGAAGACCAACGACCGTGACGGCTACAACGCTCTGCAGGTCACCTACGGAAGCAAGAAGGCTGAGAAGCTCACGAAGGCAGAGGCGGGTCACTTCGCCGCGGCCGACGTGGAGCCCGGCCGTCGCGTGGTCGAGCTGCGGCTCGAGTCCGTCGACGGTTACGAGGTCGGCCAGGAGATCGGCGCCGACACGCTGGCAGCCGGCGAGAAGGTGGACGTCACGGCGATCAGCCGCGGCAAGGGCTTCGCGGGCGGCATGAAGCGCCACAACTTCAACGGCCAGGGCGCCAGCCACGGCAACCACAAGCACCACCGTGCGCCGGGCTCCATCGGGTCGTGCTCGTTCCCGGGCCGCGTGTTCAAGGGCCTCCGCATGGCGGGTCACATGGGCAACGAGCAGGTCACCACGCTGAACCTCGAGGTCGTCCAGGCAGACCCGGAGCGCGGTCTTCTTCTCATCAAGGGCTCCGTGCCGGGCCCCAACGGCGGCGTTGTCATCGTGCGCAACGCAGTGAAGGCGAAGTGAGCGACATGGCATCAGTTGACGTGAAGAACGCGAGCGGCAAGAGCGCAGGCTCTGTCGACCTCGCCGACAGCCTGTTCGGCGTGCAGCCGAACGTGCCGGTCATGCACCAGGTGGTCACGGCGCAGCTCGCGCACCGCCGCTCCGGCACGCAGAGCACCAAGACCAGGGCCGAGGTCGCCGGCGGCGGCAAGAAGCCGTTCCGCCAGAAGGGCACCGGCGGCGCGCGCCAGGGCTCGATCGTCGCCCCGCACTACTCCGGAGGCGGCATCGCGCACGGCCCGAAGCCGCGCAAGTACACCCAGCGCGTCCCCAAGAAGATGGTCCGCCTGGCCCTCGCCTCCGCACTCAGTGACCGCCGCAACGAGGGTCGCCTCGTCGTGGTCGACACGTGGGGCTTCGGCGAGCCGAGCACCAAGGATGCCGTCAAGGCGCTTGCCGCCCTCGGCCTCTCGGGCAAGGTGCTCGTGGTCGTCAGCGCGGCCGACGAGACCACCATCAAGAGCTTCCGCAACATCCCCGAGGTGCAGCTCATCATCACCGGCGAACTGAACGCCTACGACGTGCTCTGCAACGACTGGGTCGTGTTCACCAAGGACAGCCTCCCCGCACAGAAGGATGCGTAAGCGATGAAGGATCCCCGCGACATCATCATCCAGCCCGTGGTCTCCGAGAAGAGCTACGGCCTGATCGAGCAGGACGTCTACACCTTCCAGGTGCACGTCGATGCCACCAAGCCCGAGATCCACGACGCCATCGAGGCGATCTGGGGCGTCAAGGTGCTGAAGGTGAACACCCTCAACCGCAAGGGCAAGGTCACCCGCACCCGCAACACCAACCGTCATGGCAAGCGCCCGGATTCGAAGCGCGCCATCGTCACCCTCGCAGCGGGAAGCAAGATCCCGCTGTTCGAAAGCTGAGCACACCATGGCCATCCGCAAGCGCAAGCCGACCAGTGCCGGTCGCCGTTTCCAGACGGTGTCGGACTTCAGCGACATCACCAAGTCGACCCCGGAGAAGACCCTTCTCGCTCCCAAGTCGTCCTCCGGTGGCCGCAACTCCTACGGCCGCAAGACCGCCCGTCACCGTGGCGGCGGCAACAAGAACCAGTACCGCATCATCGACTTCAAGCGTGTGAAGGACGGCGTGCAGGCCAAGGTCGTCGCCATCGAGTACGACCCGAACCGCACCTGCCGCATCGCGCTGCTCCACTACATGGACGGCAGCAAGGCGTACATCCTCGCCCCGAAGGGTCTCGAGGTCGGCATGCGCGTGGAGAGCGGGCATGGCGCCGACATCAAGCCGGGCAACGCCCTGCCGCTGCGCTACATGCCCGTCGGCACCGTGGTCCACAACGTCGAGCTGCGTCCCGGCCAGGGCGGCAAGATCGGCCGTTCCGCCGGCATGGCGGTGCAGCTGGTCGCCAAGGACGGCGACTTCGCCACGCTGCGTCTGCCCTCCACGGAGATGCGCCGCGTGCTGCTCGACTGCCGCGCCACCGTCGGCGAGGTCGGCAACAGCGAGCACGAGCTCATCAAGATCGGCAAGGCCGGCCGCAACCGCTGGAAGGGCGTGCGCCCGCAGACCCGCGGTGTCGCCATGAACCCCGTCGACCACCCGCTCGGTGGTGGCGAGGGCAAGACCTCCGGTGGCCGTCCCGCGGTCTCGCCGTGGGGCAAGCCCGAGGGCCGCACCCGCAACAAGAACAAGTCATCCCAGTCGCTCATCGTTCGCCGGCGTCGTACCGGCAAGGGACGGAGGTAATCCATGTCACGCAGCCTCAAGAAGGGCCCGTTCGTCGACGAACACCTGCTCAAGAAGGTCGATGCGGCCAACGCATCCGGTGACCGCAAGGTCATCAAGACCTGGTCGCGCCGCTCCACGATCGTCCCCGACATGGTCGGGCACACGATCGCGGTGCACGACGGCCGCAAGCACGTCCCGGTGTACGTCACCGAGGCGATGGTCGGCCACAAGCTCGGCGAGTTCTCGCCGACGCGCACGTTCAAGTTCCACGCCGGACAAGAGAAGAACGCGAAGAAGTAAGTCATGACCGGTCCCAAGCTCAACGAAAAGAACCGCGAGGCGGGCAGCAGCAGCGGCACGCTCGCGCGCGCCAAGTACGTCCGCATGTCGGCCTCCAAGGCCCGCGTGGTGCTGAATCTCATCCGCGACCAGGAGGTCGTGCGTGCCGACGAGATCCTGCGCTTCACCGACCGCGAGGCGGCACGCGTCATCCGCAAGGTGCTGGCGTCGGCCGTCGCCAACGCCGTGAACAACGACGAACTCGACGCCGACGACCTGTACGTGAAGGCGTGCTACGCCGACGAGGGCCCGACGCTGAAGCGTTTCACGCCCCGTGCCCGCGGCCGCGCGGGCAGCATCATGAAGCGCACCTGCCACATCACCGTCGTGCTCGACGTGCTGAGCGAGGAGCGCCAGGCCGTCCGCGACGCCAAGTCCATGGCAAGCCGCACCCCGTCCAGCAACCGTCGCGCCCGCGTGGCCGCCAGCCGCAAGCCGGCTGATGCCCCCAAGACGGACGAGGCAACCGCAGAGAACACCGACGCCGCAGAGGCAGCAACGACCGAAGAGAGCGAGAGCTAATGGGTCAGAAGATCAATCCGTACGGCTTCCGCCTGGGTGTCACCACCGACTGGAAGAGCCGCTGGTTCAGCGAGCGCGAGTACAAGGACTACCTCACCGAGGACTGGAAGATCCGCGAGTACCTCATGACGACCCTCGAGGACGCTGCCGTCAGCCGCGTCGAGGTCGAGCGCACCCGCGACAAGCTCCGCATCGACGTTCACACGGCGCGCCCGGGAATCGTCATCGGCCGCAAGGGCGCGAAGGCCGACGAGCTGCGCGCGGGCCTTGCCCGCATCACCGGCAACAACCGCCTCCAGCTGAACATCGTGGAGATCAAGCAGGCCGAGCTCGACGCTGCCCTCATCGCGCAGGGCGTGGCCGACCAGCTGGTCAACCGCATCGCCTTCCGCCGCGCCATGAAGCGTGCCGTGCAGAACGCGCAGAAGTTCGGTGCGCTCGGCATCCGCGTGCAGTGCTCCGGCCGTCTCGGCGGCGCGGAAATGAGCCGCACCGAGTGGTACCGCGAGGGCCGCGTGCCGCTGCACACGCTCCGCGCCGACATCGACTACGGCTTCCGCGAGGCGCGCACCGGTTCGGGCCGCGTCGGCGTGAAGGTGTGGCTGTACAAGGGCGACATCGTCCCGTACAAGACCCAGACCCAGGACAAGATCTCGCGCGAGGCGGCGATGGCAGCGGGCGAGACGTCCGGCCAGGCCCTGGTGGAGCAGGCCGCGCCCGCCCGCAAGGTCGTGTCGTCCGCCGGCCCGCGCACCGCGGAGCCTGTGGAGGAGATCGTGCCGCTCGTGAAGGAAGCAGACCCGGAATTCGAGCGGCTGCTCGAGGAGGAAGAGGCGATCGAGCGTCGTCTCCACGACTCGCACGAGACCCCGAAGCTGCGGGGGGAGGACTGACATGTTGATGCCCAGGAAGGTCAAGCACCGCAAGCACCAGCGCGGGCGCATGAACGGCATGGCCAAGGGCGGGAGCGATCTCGCCTTCGGTGAGTACGGCATCCAGGCTCTCGAGCCGGGCTGGCTGACCGCACGCCAGATCGAGGCCGCACGTATCGCCATGACCCGCCACATCAAGCGCGGCGGCAAGGTGTGGATCAACGTGTTCCCCGACAAGCCCGTCACGAAGAAGCCGGCCGAGACCCGCATGGGTTCGGGCAAGGGCAACCCGGAGTTCTGGGTGGCCGTCGTCAAGCCCGGCCGCATCCTCTTCGAGCTGTCGTACCCCACGCCCGACATCGCCAAGGCCGCTCTCGAGCGTGCCGTGCAGAAGCTCCCCATCAAGGCCCGCGTGATCTCGCGCGACGAGCCGATCTGACCGAAGGACGAACAGACAGATGGCACGTTCACTCAACGACCTGAAGGACATGGATCTCGCCGGCCTCGTCGCCGAGCTCCGCGCGTCCAAGCAGGAGGCGCTCAACCTGCGCTTCCGCCACGCAACCGGCCAGCTCGACTCCCATGCCGAGCTGCGCGCCGTGCGCCGACACATTGCCCGCATCAACACCCTCATCCGTGCGAAGGAAATCGCCGCGGCCGAGGCCGTCTCCAAGTGAGCTGAACCATGACAGACGCAACCACCACAGAGCGCTCAGCACGCAAGGTCCGCGAGGGTCTCGTCGTCTCCAACAAGATGAACAAGACCGCCGTGATCGCCGTCGTCGAGCGCGTGAAGCACAAGAAGTACGACAAGTTCGTGCTCCGCACCAAGAAGCTCTATGCACACGACGAGACCAACGACGTCCAGGTCGGCGACCGCGTCCGTGTCATGGAGATCCGTCCGATGTCGAAGCTCAAGCGCTGGCGCATCACCGAGGTCCTGGAGCGTGCGAAGTGATCCAGCAGGAATCCCGTCTCAGGGTCGCCGACAACAGCGGCGCCAAGGAAGTCCTCGTCATCAAGGTGCTGGGCGGCACGCGCCGTCGCTATGCCTCCATCGGTGACGTGTTCATCGGCACGGTCAAGGACGCCATCCCGGGCGCCGCCGTGAAGAAGGGCGAGGTCGTTCGTTGCGTCGTCGTCCGCGTGAAGAAGGAGAAGCGCCGTGCCGACGGCAGCTACATCCGCTTCGACGAGAACGCAGCCGTCCTCATCAAGGAGGACCTCACGCCGCGCGGCACCCGCATCTTCGGGCCCGTCGGCCGCGAGCTGCGCGACAAGAAGTTCATGCGAATCGTCTCGCTCGCACCGGAGGTGCTGTGACCATGAAGCTCAGGAAGGGCGACACAGTCGTCGTCATCGCCGGCAAGGACAAGGGCAAGCAGGGCGTCATCTCGTCCGTGCTCCCCAAGGAGAACAAGGTCATCGTGGCCGGCGTGAACACCGCGAAGCGCCACACCAAGGCCACCCAGGCCAACCAGAAGGCCGACATCATCGAGAAGGACATGCCCGTCGACGCATCCAACGTGATGCTCGTCGTCAAGGGCAAGCCCGCCCGTGTCGGCTACAAGACCAAGGCCGACGGCACCAAGGTGCGCGTCGCCAAGAAGACAGGAGACGAAGTCTGATGGCCACCGCCACCACTCCGCGCCTGAAGGAGCGTTACGAGACCCAGGTGAAGCAGGCACTGCTCGCCGAGCTCGGTCTCGCCAACGCCATGCAGGTCCCCAAGCTCGAGAAGATCGTCATCAACATGGGCGTCGGCAAGGCAACCCAGCAGCCGTCGCTGCTCGAGGGCGCCGTCGCTGACCTCACCCTCATCTCCGGCCAGAAGCCGATCGTGACGAAGTCACGCGACTCCATCGCGAGCTTCAAGCTGCGCGAGAACCAGGCGATCGGCTGCAAGGTCACCCTCCGCGGCGACCGCATGTGGGAGTTCTTCGACCGCCTCCTCGCCGTCGCGATCCCGCGTATCCGCGACTTCCGCGGCCTGCCGGCCCACTCGTGGGACGGCCGCGGCAACTACACGTTCGGGCTCACCGAGCAGACGGTGTTCCCCGAGATCGACTACGACAAGATCGACGCCCCGCGCGGCATGGACATCACCATCGTCACCACGGCGAAGACTGACGAGCAGGGCAAGGCCCTCCTCGACGCGTTCGGTTTCCCCTTCAAGCGCGGCAACGAGGGCGGAGCCCCCTCGCGCAAGAAGGCCAAGGGCCGCGGCCCGGTCCGCGGCGGCAAGAAGAAGTAGGCAGGAAGAACATGGCAAAGAAGTCCCTCATAAACAAGGCGAACGCCACCCCCAAGTACAAGGTGCGCGCGTACACGCGCTGCCGCAAGTGCGGCCGGGCGCGTTCGGTGTTCCGCAAGTTCGGTCTGTGCCGCGTGTGCCTCCGCGAGATGGCCCACGCCGGCGAGATCCCGGGCGTGACGAAGGCGAGCTGGTGAGGTAACGACATGATGACTGATCCCATCGCCGACATGCTGACCCGCATCCGCAACGCGAACACCGCGCTGAAGGAGACCGTGGTCATGCCCTCGTCGAAGCAGAAGGTTGCTCTCGCCGAGATCCTCAAGAAGGAGGGCTACATCGCCGACTACTCCGTGGCCCCGGCCGCGAGCGGTCCCGGCAACTCGCTCACCATCCAGATGAAGTACTCCGATGACCGTCACCGCACGATCAGCGGGCTCACCCGCGTGTCGACCCCGGGTCTCCGCGTGTACCGCAACTCCGCTGCGGTGCCGCGCGTCCTCGGCGGCCTCGGCGTCGCAGTCCTGTCCACCAGCCAGGGGCTCATGACCGACCGTGAGGCGCGCAAGCGCAAGGTCGGCGGCGAAGTCCTGTGCTTCGTCTGGTGACCCCGGTAGGAAAGTAGGAAACGCTCATGTCACGAATCGGCAAGGCACCCATCAATCTCCCGGGCGGCGTCGAGGTGTCGATCGCCGGCCGCACCGTCACCGTGAAGGGGCCGAAGGGCACCCTCTCCCGCGACATCCCCGGCGACATCGTCGTCCGCAAGGAGGAGAACACCCTCATCGTCGAGCGCCCGAACGACGAGCGGACCAACCGTTCGCTCCACGGCCTCTCGCGCACCCTGGTGAACAACATGGTCGTCGGCGTCACCGAGGGCTTCACCAAGGAGCTCGAGATCGTCGGCGTCGGCTACCGCGCCGAGGCCCAGGGCCAGAACCTGCGTCTCGCCCTCGGTTTCTCCCACCCCGTGATCGTCCCGGCCCCGGACGGCATCTCGTTCGAGATCCCCGCCCAGACCCGTGTGATCGTGAAGGGAATCGACAAGGAACTCGTCGGCCAGGTGGCCGCGAACATCCGCTCCATCCGCAAGCCCGAGCCGTACAAGGGCAAGGGCGTGCGCTACCTCAACGAGCGCATCCTCCGCAAGGCCGGCAAGACCGGCAAGAAGTGACCTGGTAGGCATCCAATGGCAAACATCGCAAGAATCCGTCGTGAGTCGAGGCTCCGTCGTCACCGCCGCGTGCGCAAGAAGATCCACGGCACCGCGGAGCGCCCGCGCCTTGCCGTGCACCGCACGAACAAGCACCTCAGCCTGCAGCTCATCAACGACGACCTCGGCCACACCATCGCCGCGGCGTCCTCGGTGGAGGCAGACCTCCGCGGCGCCAGCGGGGCAACCGTCGAGGCCGCCAAGAAGGTCGGCCAGCTTGCCGCCCAGCGCGCAAAGGCCGCCGGTGTCACCGCCGTCGTTTTCGACCGTGGCGGCTACGCCTACCACGGCCGCGTCGCAGCCGCAGCGGAAGCTGCCCGTGAAGCAGGACTGGAGTTCTGATGAGCAACACGTACAACACCCAGACCACGCCCCCCGAGCCGGGTGCGCTGCGCGAGTCGCGCGTCATCCACATCAACCGCGTCGCGAAGGTCGTGAAGGGCGGACGCCGTTTCTCCTTCACCGCGCTCGTGGTGGTCGGTGACGGCAACGGACGCGTCGGTCTCGGCTACGGCAAGGCCAAGGAAGTCCCGCTGGCGATCCAGAAGGGCACCGAGGAGGCCAAGAAGAACCTGTTCGAGGTGGCCCTCGCCGGCAGCACCATCACGCACCCGATCCTCGGGATCTCCGGTGCGGGCCGCGTGCTGCTGAAGCCCGCCGCTCCCGGTACCGGCGTCATCGCCGGCGGCGCGGCGCGCATCATCCTCGAGGAGGCGGGCATCCACGACGTGCTCGCCAAGTCCCTCGGCTCGGCCAACGCCATCAACGTCGCCCGCGCGACCATCAAGGGCCTGCAGGACCTGCAGCGTCCCGATGTCGTGGCAAAGCGCCGCGGAATCCCGGCCGACTCGTTCGTGCCGAAGGGAATGCTGAAGGCATACACCGACCGCAAGAAGGCGATCGCAGCGGGAGAGGCGCACTGACCATGGCCAAGACACTGACCGTCACGCTCAAGCGCTCGAAGATCGGCTCCAAGCCGAAGGCCCAGGGAACCCTGCGTGCCCTCGGTCTGTCGAAGATCGGCGACACCAACACGCTGCCCGACCGCCCGGAGATCCGCGGCATGATCGCGCGCGTGCCCCACCTCATCGAAGTCCAGGAGAACAACTGACCATGCGCATCGACGAACTCGCACCAGCGCCGGGGTCCAAGAAGCGCCGCAAGCGCGTGGGCCGCGGCATCGGCGGGCGCGGCGGCAAGACCGCCGGCGCCGGCACAAAGGGCCAGCACGCACGCGGTCGCGGAAAGGTGGCCCGCGGTTTCGAGGGCGGCCAGATGCCGCTGAAGCAGCGCGTGCCGAAGCTGAAGGGCTTCAACAACCCGTTCCGCGTGGAGTACTACGCGGTGAACCTGGACGCACTCGAGGAACTCGGCGCCGCCGAGGTCACCCCCGAGATCCTCGTTGCCAGGGGTGTCGCCCACAAGGGCACGTTCGTGAAGATCCTCGGTCGCGGGACCATCACGAAGGCCGTGAATGTCTCCGCCCACGCGGTGTCCAAGTCGGCCGAGCAGGCCATCGTCGCCGCCGGCGGCTCGGTCACGCTGCTGCCCCTGCCGCACAAGATCCGGCCGGCGGCGCAGGGCAACCAGTTCACCAACCGCTAGCCAAGGGGAAGACTTTGTTCTCTCGCCTGATGAACATCTTCAGGGTGGAGGATCTCCGCCGCAAGGTGGTGTTCACCGTCCTCATGATCGCGGTGTACCGCTTCGGGTCCGCCCTGCGCGTGCCCGGAGTCGACCCCGCGGCCGTCGCACAGTTGAAGCAGGCCGCCAACTCGCAGGGTGCGCTCGGGTTCCTCAACCTGTTCTCGGGCGGTGCGTTCGGGTCGTTCTCGATCTTCGCGCTCGGCATCATGCCCTACATCACGTCCAGCATCATCATGCAGGTCCTGAACGTGGTCATCCCGAAGCTCCAGGAGTGGCAGGAGATGGGCGCTGTGGGCCAGCGCAAGATCACACAGACGACGCGCTACGTCGCGATCGTCATCGCACTCCTGCAGGGCGCCGGCCTCACCTTCATCTTCGGGCAGGGAAACGGGTCGGCGTTCTTCGGCGCCGCGGCACGGGCACCCGACGTCGTGCTGCTCGACCCGTTCATGCCGCGCGCACTCCTCGTCATCCCCACGCTCGTGGCAGGCACGGCGCTCCTCATGTGGGTCGGTGAGCTCATCAGCCAGCGCGGCGTGTCCAACGGGATGTCCGTGCTGATCTTTGCATCCGTCGTCTCGGGCCTCCCGTACAGCTACTACTCCATCCTCCAGAGCAAGAAGTTCGTCGTGTTCGCGGTCCTCGTGGCCGTGTCGATCGGCGTGCTCATCGCGGTGGTGCGGGTCGAGCTGGGCCAGCGCCGCATCCCGGTGCAGTTCGCCAAGCGTGTCGTCGGCCGCCGCATGACCCAGGGCCAGAGCACCTACATCCCCCTGAAGGTCAACCAGGCCGGCATCGTCCCGATCATCTTCGCCTCGTCCGTGCTGCTGCTCCCCGTGCTCATGTCGAACGTCCTGGGCAGTGCCGAGGGCTGGCGCGGGTCCATCGCCGGTTTCGTCAACGACTACCTGGTGAACAGCCAGAACCTGGTCTACATCACCATCTTCTCCATCATGATCGTGATGTTCGCCTACTTCTACAACTCGATCGCGTTCGACCCGATCCGCCAGGCCGACCAGCTGCGCAAGCAGGGCGGGTTCATCCCCGGCATCCGCCCGGGCCCGCAGACCGAGCAGTACCTGGCGAAGACTGTGAACCGCATCACCCTGCCCGGCGCGCTCTTCGTGGCCACCATCGCGATCCTCCCGTACATCATCCTGTGGGTCGGCGACGTGCAGTCGTTCCCGTTCGCGGGTACGACGGTGCTCATCGCCGTCGGTGTCGCGCTCGAGTTGATGCGCCAGATCGACAGCCAACTGATGCTCCGCAACTACGAGGGCTTCCTCAAGTAGGAAGACCGTCCGGTGGGCAGGAAGAGTCGTCGATGATCCCGGGCGCACGGGTCGTGCTGCTGGGTCGCCAGGGTTCCGGGAAGGGAACCCAGTGCACCCGGTTGTCCCGCCATTTCGTCGTGCCGCACATCTCCACCGGCGACATGCTGCGTGCGGCCGTGCGCGAGGGCACCGAACTGGGACGCGCCGCGAAGGAGATCATCGACGCGGGCGGACTTGTTGGCGACGACATCATGATCGGCATCGTCGACGAGCGCCTGAAGCGCGACGACGCGCAGATCCGCGGGTACATCCTCGACGGGTTCCCCCGCACCGTCGCCCAGGCGGAGTCGCTCGACAGGATCGCAGGGGACAAGCCCCTCCATGTGGCCATCGACCTCGAGGTGCCGCGGGCCATGGTGCTCGACCGGTTGTCCCTCCGTCGCGTCTGCCGGGACTGCGGCACCAACTACCAGTCCACGGGGTCGGATCCCCGCCCGTGGCTGTGCGACACCTGCGGCGGGGACGTGGTCCAGCGCGACGACGACACCCCCGAGGCCATCAACCGCCGCCTCGACCTCTACGAATCCCAGACCCAGCCCCTCATCGAGTACTACGGCCGGACGGGTCGCCTGGAGCGGGTGGACGGGGTGGGGACCCCCGACGAGGTCTTCTCCCGCCTCACGGCCACCATCGAAAAGCGCCGCTGAGCCCCATTGGAGGCGCCCCCGCGGGACGGTAGCCTTGCCACTTGTCCCTGTCGCAGGTCTGCTAGGGGGCGAACCTGTCCGACACCAAAGAGGAGGGCCCCCTGGCCAAGCCAAAGGAAGATGCGATCGTGCTCGAAGGCACGATTCTCGAGTCACTGCCGAACGCCATGTTCCGCGTGGAGCTCGAGAACGGCCACAAGGTGCTCGCGCACATCTCAGGCAAGATGCGCATGCACTACATCCGCATCCTGCCCGGCGACAAAGTCCAGGTGGAACTCACCCCCTACGACCTCACCCGCGGTCGTATCACATACCGCTTCAAGTGAGACCGAAATGAAAGTGCGCCCCAGCGTCAAGAAAATCTGTGAGAAGTGCAAGGTCATCCGTCGCCACGGGCGCGTGATGGTCATCTGCGAGAACCCCCGGCACAAGCAGCGCCAGGGCTAGAAGGAAACCAAGAGGACGAACACCAATGGCACGTATTTCCGGCGTCGACATCCCGCGCGAGAAGCGCCTCGAGATCTCGCTCACCTACATCTTCGGCATCGGCCGCTCCACCGCACAGCGGATCTGCGCCGACACCAACCTCGACAAGAACACGCGCGTGCGCGACCTCACCGAGGACGAGATCAACCGCATCCGCGCGTGGGTCGACCAGAACGTGACCGTGGAGGGTGACCTCCGCCGTGACGTCCAGCAGGACATCAAGCGCAAGATCGAGATCGGGTGCCTCCAGGGCGTGCGCCACCGCAAGGGCCTGCCCGTGCGCGGCCAGCGCACCCACACCAACGCACGCACCCGCAAGGGACCGAAGAAGACGGTCGCGAACAAGAAGAAGGCAGTGAGGTAGTCGCGTCATGGCGAAGGCACAGGCAGGCGGACGCCGTCCGCGCAAGCGCGAGCGCAAGAACGTCACCACCGGCGTGGTGCACATCAAGAGCTCGTTCAACAACACGATCGTCTCCATCACCGACACCGAGGGCAACGTGCTCGCATGGGCGTCGTCCGGTGGCGTCGGCTTCAAGGGCTCCCGCAAGTCCACCCCGTTCGCCGCGCAGCAGGCCGCCGAGAAGGCCGCCAAGGCCGCAATGGAGCACGGCCTCCGCCGCGCGGAGGTGCACGTGAAGGGGCCCGGTTCGGGCCGCGACACCGCACTCCGTTCCGTCCAGAACGTCGGCATCGAAGTGACCGGCATCAAGGACGTCACCCCCGTCCCGCACAACGGCTGCCGCCAGCCGAAGCGTCGTAGGAGCTGATCATGGCCCGTTACACCGGTCCCAAGGTGCGCGTCTCGCGCCGCCTCAACACCAACATCTTCGAGAACGCGAAGGGCTCCAAGGCCCTCGACCGCCGTCCGTTCCCCCCGGGCGCGCACGGCCGCACCCGCCGCCGCAACGCCGGCAGCGAGTACCTGGCCCAGCTCCAGGAGAAACAGAAGGCCAAGTACATCTACGGCATCCTCGAGCGCCAGTTCCGCAACACCTACGAGGAGGCCAACCGCCTCGCCGGCCCGACCGGCGAGAACCTGCTGCGTCTCCTCGAGCAGCGTCTCGACAACATCGTCTTCCGTGCGGGCTGGGCCAGCACCCGCCCGCAGGCACGCCAGTTCGTCAGCCACGGTCTCATCCAGGTCGACGGCAAGCGCGTGAACATCCCCTCGTACCGTGTGAAGAAGGGTCAGGTCGTGTCGCTGTCGCCGAAGGCGCAGAACATGATCCAGATCCAGCACAACATCGACACCCTCGACCGTCCGCTCGTCGGCTGGCTCGAGGGCGGTTCGAACCAGGTCACCGTCCGCGAACTGCCGCAGCGGGAGCACATCGATGTTCCCGTCCGTGAGCAGCTCATCGTCGAGTTGTACTCGAAGTAACCGCGAGACCCGTCCGAAAAGGAGAGCACCATGCTTGTTATTCAGCGCCCCACAGTCGAGGCTCTCGGCGAAGACCACCCGACCCGCCAGCGGTTCGCCGTCGGACCGCTCGAGCCCGGGTTCGGCCACACCATCGGCAACTCGATGCGCCGCGCGCTCCTGTCGTCCATCCCCGGTGCCGCGATCACCACGGTGAAGTTCGACAACGCCCAGCACGAGTTCACCACCATCGCCGGCATGACCGAGGACGTCACCGAGTTCATCATGAACCTGAAGGACGTCGTCGTGCGCAGCGAGAGCGACGAGCCCGTCGTCATCCGCGTCGACGTGAAGGGCCCCAAGGGTCTCACCGCGGGTGACCTCACGCTGCCCACCGGCGTCGAGATCCTGAACACCGACCTCCACCTGGCCACGCTCAACTCGAGCGGTCACCTGGCGCTCGACATCACCATCGAGCGCGGCCGCGGCTACATGTCCACCGACCGCGACGCCGACAGCCGCGTGATCGGTGTCATCCCGATCGACGCCATCTTCTCGCCGGTCCGCCGCGTGATGTTCGAGGTCGAGCCCACCCGCGTCGCCCAGAGCACCAACTTCGACCGCCTCGTCCTCGACATCGAGACCGACGGGTCCATCTCGCCGCGCGAGGCACTCGCGTCGGCGGCGGCAACCCTGCGTTCGCTCGTCGACCTCATCGCCACGCTGTCCGAGGAGCCCCAGGCCCTCGAGCTGAGCGAGCCCGTCGGCGCGAGCGTCGGCGTGCCCGACCTGGACCTGCCCATCGAGGACCTCGACCTGTCGGAGCGCCCGCGCAACTGCCTCAAGCGCGCCCAGGTCAACACGATCGGCGAGCTGCTGCTCAAGTCACAGGACGACCTGCTCAACATCACCAACTTCGGCCAGAAGAGCCTCGACGAGATCATCCAGAAGCTCGACGAGCGGGGCCTCAGCCTCCGCGCCTGATCCGCGCGACTGATTGAAGGAGAACCGAAATGGCAACACCACGTCGCGCCCCCCGCTTCGGCGGAAGTGCAGCGCACCAGCGCCTCATGATGGCGAACCTGGCCGCGTCGCTCTTCGCCGCAGAGGGCATCGTCACCACCGAGGCCAAGGCCAAGGCACTGCGCCCTGTCGCGGAGAAGCTCATCACCAAGGCGAAGAAGGCCCAGGCCGACTCGCCGATGCGCATCCACCGCATCCGGCAGATCCAGGCCGTGCTCGGTGACAAGGAGATGACCACCAAGCTCGTCGAGGAGGTCGCCCCGCGCTACCTCGCACGCAACGGCGGTTACACCCGCATCCTCAAGCTCGGCACGCGCCAGGGCGACGCCGCGCCGATGGCGCGCATCGAACTGGTCTGACCGGACCGCCGGTGAGCACGCCGGGAAGAACGGAACATCCCGGGCCCGCCTCACGGCGGGCCCGTTTCGTTGTGGCGTACAACGGCGGTGCGTTCCACGGTTTCGCCGCGAACGAGGGTGTCACCACGGTCGCCGGCGAGTTGATGCGCGCCATGTCCACCGTGGTCCGCGCACCGGTCGAGTTCTCCGTGGCCGGCCGCACCGACGCGGGTGTGCACGGTCGCGGCCAGGTCATCAGCTGTGACCTGCCGCCGGGAACGGATCTCGAGGCGTTGACGAACAGCGTGAACGCGATGTGCCGCCCGCACATCGCGGTGCGCGGTGCGCAGTGGGCCGAACCCGGTTTCGACGCACGTTTCTCCGCGACGTGGCGCCACTACCGGTACCTGGTGCTCAACACCCCGGAACCCGATCCGATGCTGGTCGACCGCGCCTGGCACGTCCGCGAACCGCTGGCCCTTCCGCTCATGAACCTCGCGTGCGACGGCTTGATGGGGGAGCAGGACTTTGCCAGCTTCTGCCGCCGCCCCGAGACCGCGGAGGGTGCGCCACCGCCGAGCATGAAGCGCTACGTCATGTCGGCCCGCTGGACCGACAACGGCGACGGCACGGTCGTTTTCGACATCCGGGCGAACGCGTTCTGCCACCAGATGGTGCGCTCCATCACCGGGTTCCTCGTGGAAGTGGGCCTCCGGCGTCGGCCCGCCTCCGACACGCGGGCCGTCATCCTCGGTCGCGACCGCCGGCTCGCCCCCCACCTCGCCCCGCCCGAGGGCCTGACGCTGTGGGAAGTGGGCTACGACGGTGCCCGGATCCACCCCTGAGCCCCGATTTTCGGGTTCCGGGCCCGTTGTGAGCAGGCGCCGGGGGCTCGTATCCTTCACTGTCCCCCTCACGGCGGGCAGCGGACCGGTCGGCGGTCCCACAAAGGAAAGTCTCATGCGTACCTACTCACCGAAAGCAAGCGAGATCCAGCGCGCCTGGCACGTCGTCGACGCCGAAGGCATGGTCCTCGGCCGTCTCTGCACCGAGGTCGCGCGCATCCTGCGCGGGAAGCACAAGCCGGTCTTCGCCCCGCACATGGACATGGGCGACCACGTCATCATCATCAACGCCTCCAAGGTCGTCATGACCAAGGGCAAGGCCGACAAGAGCATGGTGTACACCTACTCGGGCTACCCGGGCGGACTCAAGAGCGAGACGTACCAGAACCTCCTCAACCGCAAGCCGGCCGACGCAATCGCGCGCACGGTCGCCGGCATGCTGCCGAAGGGGCCGCTCGGCCGCCAGATGATAAAGAAGCTCAACGTGTACGCCGGTGCCGAGCACCCGCACGCAGCACAGAAGCCCGTCGTCCTCGACCTCAGCGCCGCCAAGGCCCGCTGACCACTGCCGCAGAAGGAACACCAATGGCAAACGCACCTCTCACCCAGACAACCGGTCGCCGCAAGGAGGCCGTCGCTCGCGCCGTGCTCCGTGCCGGCAGCGGCACCATCGTCGTCAACGGCAAGCCGATCGAGGCGTACTTCACCACCGCCACGCAGCGCATGGTCGTGACCGAGGCACTCCGGGTGACGTCGCTCGAGACCGCCTACGACGTGAACGCCAACATCTTCGGTGGCGGGGTCACCGGCCAGGCCGGTGCGCTGCGCATGGCCATCGCCCGTTCCCTCGTCGAGCTCGACCCCGAGCTGCGTCCCGTGCTCAAGAAGGCCGGCCTCCTCACGCGCGACGCGCGCCGCAAGGAGACCAAGAAGTACGGCCTCAAGAAGGCGCGCAAGGCGCCGCAGTTCACCAAGCGTTGATGCGGGGCCTGCGCGCGGCGCGGGCAACCTGGAACCATGCTCCATTTCGGCACTGACGGTGTCCGCGGGGTCGCCCTCGAGGAACTCACCGTGGAATCCGTGCGCGACCTCGCCCGTGCGGTCGCCCGTGTCCTCTCGCCTGTCTCCGTCGTCGTCGGCCGCGACACGCGTGAGAGCGGCGAGGCACTCGAGCGGGCGGTCGTCGACGGCCTGGCCGCCGAGGGCGTGTCCGTGCATCTCATGGGGGTCGCACCCACACCGGCCATCGCGTTCGCGTCCGAGCGGCACGGCCACGTGGGCATCGCGCTCACCGCCTCCCACAACCCCTACACGGACAACGGAGTGAAGGTGTTCGCCGCCGGCGGCACGAAGCTGTCCGACGCCCAGCAGATCGAGATCGAGCGCGAGTGGCATGCACTGTCCACCGAGCGGCCCGCCGTGGCCCTCGGCGAGGTGCACGACGGGTCGTTGATGCTCGACGAGTACGCGGGCCACCGCGTGGCGGTGGCGGGAGCGGGCGCGCTGCGCGGCCTGCGGGTCGTCGTCGACTGCGCGAACGGGGCGATGTCCTCTGTGGCACCGCGCGTGCTTGCGGCGCTCGGCGCCGGGCTCACCGTCATGAACGACTCCCCGAACGGCCGGAACATCAACGAGGGCTGCGGCGCGACGGTGCCGGGACCGCTCGCGGGCCGCGTCGTGTCGGAGGGTGCGGACCTCGGCATCGCGTTCGACGGCGACGGGGACAGGGTCGTGGCTGTCGACGCGACGGGAAGGGTCATCGACGGTGACTTCCTCATCGCGATAGCGGCGGTCGATCTGGCGTCACGCGGGTTGCTGCGCAACAAGGGGGTCGCGGTCACGGTGATGACCAATCTCGGCTTCCACCGTGCCATGGAGCAGGCGGGCATCAACGTGGTCGTCACCCCGGTCGGTGACCGCAGCATCCTCCTCGCGCTCGACGAGCATGACTTCGTCCTCGGCGGCGAGCAGAGCGGCCACATCGTGCACCGTGCGCACGCCACCACCGGGGACGGCCTCCTCGCAGCCGTGCTGTTGATGGAGGACATGGCGCGCACGTCGCGCCCGCTCGCCGCGGCCGCATCCGTGATGACGCAGTGGCCGCAGGTGATGGTCAACGTGCGCACCGCCGAGCGCCTCGCCAACCCGGCCGCCGACCTCGAGCAGGAGATAACTGCGTGCGAGTCGAGACTGGGTGAGCACGGCCGCATCCTCGTGCGGTCGTCCGGCACCGAGCCTCTCGTCCGCGTGATGGTGGAGGCAAGTGACGACGCAACTGCGCTCGGCATCGCCGGGGACCTCGCCGGTGCACTCGTCTCGCGGTTCGGCGGCAGCATCGAAGGGACGCACTGAGCACGCACCCGCGGCTCGGTAAGGTCGACACCATGTGCGGGATCATCGGGATCGTCTCCAGGCCGTCCGGCCGGGCGGTGCCCGCGCCGGCGGCGGTGCTCGCACTCCTCGACGAGGCGGTGGCCGCGGGTGACGACCTCGCCGCAGCCGCTCGTCTCCTCTCTGCCGCGGACGAGATGCTGCGCGGCGATGCAGGCATCGTCGCGCTCGCGGGGAATCTCTCCCTTGCGGGGGACATCAGCGGCCGGCTCGACCTGGTCGACGCGCGCGCCGACAGTGCGGAAGCGGGGCTGGACCTCATGCACGGTGACTCGGCCGCCATCGACGCGGCCGCGGCGGTCGTGTCCGCGGTGAGGGATGCATCGTGGTCGCTCCGCCGGGACAGGCTCCGCACCGCCGACGCGGTGCATGCGCTCGCCGGGGCGGGAGCGGCCCACCACACGCTGCACGGGTACCTGTCTGTGCAGCAGGCCCTCTCCGCGATCGACCGGATGGAGGTGCGCGGCCGTGACTCGGCCGGCATCGGGGTGGTCGTGTGGGGTGCCGACCTCTCGGCGGTGACCTCGAGGTTCGCGGGCGACATCGCGCGGCGGTGCGCCGACGACCTCTTCACCAACAACAGCGTCCGTTCTGTCTCCGGCAACCTGCTCTTCGTCTACAAGGCGGCGGCCGAGATCGGTGAGCTCGGCGACAACACCCGGAACATGCGCGCCGCC
>RFZO01000241.1 GCA_009920715.1 Actinomycetota bacterium
TCGTCGAACTCGAAGGGCATCCCGACGACAGTAGGTGCGGAACCGTTGCGGGAGCGAGCCGACGAAAACCGGCACACCCGTGATGAACGCGCCCCGTAGCCTGTCGGGGTGGGCAAGTACTACCTCACCACCCCGATCTACTACGTGAACGCGCGGCCGCACCTCGGTCACGCGTACACCACCATCGTCAGCGACGCGCTCGCACGGTGGCACCGCATGCTGGGCGACGACGTGTACTTCCTCACCGGCACCGACGAGCACGGCCTGAAGATCCAGCAGGCCGCGGACGAGGCCGGCACGAGCCCGAAGGAGTTCGCCGACGGCATCGCGCCGCTGTTCGCCCAGGCGTGGGAGCGGCTGAACATCTCGAACGACGACTTCATCCGCACCACGGAAGAACGCCACCGCACGGGCGTGCGGAAGCTGCTGCAGGCCTGCTACGACGCGGGTGACATCGAGCTCGACACCTACAGCGGCCTCTACTGCGTGGCGTGCGAGGCGTACTACGTGGAGGACGACCTGGAATCGGGCAACTGCCCGATCCACAAGAAGCCGGTCGAGCACGTGGAGGAGGAGAACTACTTCTTCCGCCTGTCGCGCTTCGAGCAGCGCCTCCTCGACTGGTACTCGTCCCACCCCGGCGCGGTCGTGCCGGAGCACAGGGTGAACGAGGTCATCGGGTTCATCAAGCAGGGCCTCCAGGACTTCTCCGTCAGCCGGCGCACCCTCACGTGGGGCATCCCTCTGCCGTTCGACGAGTCGCACGTTGCGTACGTGTGGTTCGACGCGCTCGCCAACTACATCACCGCCATCGGCTACGGCACGGACGACGAGAAGTTCCGCAAGTGGTGGCCCGCCGACCACCACGTCATCGGCAAGGACATCGTGCGGTTCCACAACGTCTACTGGCCCGCCATGCTGATGTCCGCCGGCATCGAGCCGCCGGCCGGCTGGGCAGTGGGCGGCTGGCTGCTCGTTGGTGGCGAGAAGATGTCGAAGACCACCGGGAACGTGGTGAACCCGCTCGACCTCATCGACGAGATCGGCGTGGACGGGTTCCGCTACTACGTGCTGTCCGACACCACGTACGGCGGCGACGGCGACTTCACGTACGAGGGCCTCATCAGCCGCTACAACAGCGACCTGGCGAACAACCTCGGCAACCTCGCCGCGCGCGTCGCCACCGTGGTGGGCAAGAAGTGCGGCGGCACCGGCACGGCACCGTCACCGGACAGCCCGCTCGCCGCGCACGCGCGCACCGCCGTGGACGACACCATCGCCCAGTGGCAGGCCGTGCAGCCGAGCCGCGCGCTCGAGGCCACGTGGGGGCTCATCCGCGCGACGAACGCCCACCTCGAGACCAACGAGCCGTGGAAGGCCGAACCCGGGCCCGCCGTCGACGCCGTCATGGGCGACGCGCTCGAGGCGCTGCGCATCGTGGCGATCCTCTGCCACGCCGCGGTGCCCGCCACCGCCCAGGAGATCTGGCGCCGCATCGGCATGACCGGGAACGTCGCCGACATGCGCGTCCCCGCCGACACCGCGTGGGGCGGCTATCCCGCCGGGCGGCCGGTGGAAAAGGGCGAGCCGATGTTCCCCCGCCGCACCGTCGCATGACGCACGCGCACGTCACCGGCTGGACGGACACCCACTGCCACGTCCAGGAGCAGATGATCGAGTCGGGGTCCGACGAGACACTCGTGCGCGCGCGGGCCGCGGGTGTCACCAGGTTCGTGGTCATCGGCACCGACGTGGAGACCAGCTCGGCCGCCATCGAGATCGCCGGCCGCCACGACGACGTGTGGGCCACGGTCGGCCTGCACCCGCACGACGCGGTGAACGGCGTGGACACGGTCCGCCACCTTGTCACGGGCCCGCGCGTGGTGGGTGTGGGCGAGTGCGGTCTCGATTACCACTACGAGCACTCGCCGCGCGAGGTGCAGATGCCGGCGTTCGCCGAGCAGATCGCGCTCGCCAAGGAGCACGGCCTCACCCTCGTGGTCCACACGCGCGACGCCTGGGCGGACACGTGGGACATCCTCGATGCCGAGGGAGCGCCGGAGAACACGATCATCCACTGCTTCACCGGCGGGCCCGAGGAGGCACGCGGCTGTCTCGACCGCGGCGCGTACCTCTCGTTCAGCGGCATCGTCACGTTCAAGAACGCCGCCGAACTGCGGGAGGCCGCGGTGCTCTGCCCGATGGACCGCATGCTGGTCGAGACCGACGCCCCGTTCCTGGCTCCCGTCCCGCACCGCGGCAGGCCCAACGAACCCGCCCACGTGGGGATTGTCGGCACCGCCATCGCCGACCTGCGCGGGATAGCGCCCGCCGAACTCGCCGCCGCCACCAGCACGAACGCACTGCGCGCGTTCCCCCGCATACAGTCGTAAGCGATGCAGTTGTCACGCGTCGACCGGAACCGGATCACGGTCATCGCCGTGGTCACGGCGGTGGTGCTGCCCGTCGCCTTCATGGCGGGGGGCACCCCCGCCGACTCCGCCGACACCACGGTCGCCGCGGCCACCACCACCACGTACGACGTGGGCCTGCTCACGGACACCGAGCGCGACGCACCAGCGAACGTGGACGGACCGGTGAGCAACGACCCGAACGGGCAGGGCCAGATTGCGTACCCGGCAGACAACGACGGCAAGCTGCTGCGGGGGGTCGCCAGCTACCGCCAGTTCCCGCTGGGCACCGGACGCGCGTGCATGACCGGGCGGGTCCCGCTCGGAGCGGTCATCACCGTGCGCAACCTGAACAACGGGCGCAAGACCGAGTGCACCAACCTCAACCTGGGCTACATCCCGCCCACG
>RFZO01000242.1 GCA_009920715.1 Actinomycetota bacterium
CCGCGCCCGGTCCGGGTCATGGTTGCAGGGAGGAGCGGCAAGATGTCATCGACCAGAAAATCATAGGGCGACACCTGACTATTGATGATGCCGTCAAACTGGAACAGGTTGAGCGCGGTCAGGGTCTCAGACAGGGCCGCGAAGTCCACCCGGATACTGGACTGCTCCAGAACCCAGCGGATGATGTCCCCCGCGCCCCGTAGCCCGACGGTCTGCTGGGCGATGCACCAGAGCTCATCGCCCGCCGCTATCGGCAGGTCAGCGCCATCGACATCGACCGCAGTCACGACCCGACCCTGCCCGTCAACCGCAGCGGATGGGGTGATAACGAACGATTGCGACGGGTCAAGGCTTGCATTTATGAGTTCGATAGACGCCGCGCCGATACCCTCAAGCAAACCATCCGAGAGCAGGACTGTGCAGGGTGTAGCGGAGTTATCGCCGTTTGCGTCGAAGGCAACGGCGAAGGCGGGCCAGCCGTACAAGTCGCCGAAGTCATCCGACGGCAACGCCAGACCAGGGCCGCCGAATACGATAGGATAAACGCTCCCTGTTGCGGGCTGTCCGACCGATGGCAGGGTGACGGGGGCGGGCCATGTGGTTTCGGTCACGACGGCCGCGTCAGGAGGGAGAAGCCCCCGGTCATCGCTGAACCGTTCTTCAACGATTCCGCTGATTGGCTCGGCATAGTTGCCGTATGAGAGGTTATCCATAGGGCCATAAGCCAGGATGCGCCGATCCCCCCAGGCTGTGTCTTCGCGCCACAAGGCGACCTCGACCAGCCATGCGGTTGGGTCTTGCTCGGTCAAGATCTCATGCTCATGCTTGGATGCGTAGAAAGATAGCTCGATGCTTGCATCTTCCTCGGCAGTCCCGCCCAACGCGAAGCGGTCTACCCCGGCGATTTCGGGCGCGCCCCCGGCAAAGAGCAGGGTATCCGCCCCATCCACCACTGAGCAGGGGACATCGGACACCCGGAGGATGCGGCCCCCAATATCGAGCGAGATCATCGGATGTTGCGGGGTGATCTGGGTTCGAGCGGGCATCAGACAGCCTCCTCAAGTCGGACAGCGGACAGCGACATAAGCTCACCAGACTGCTCATGCCCGGCCAACGATTGCCGCTGCCCACCGCCCATAACGCGGCAGACCATGAGATTGTCCCGCCCCACCAGGGTAACCGCGCCCGAGAGCGGATTCGCGTCCACGCTCGGCAGGTAGCAGCAGAGTTGTTCAGACCCCTTCGCGTGGGCAAGAATCGCCTCCATGAACGCCGTATCTTTGCGAGCAAGCACCGGTTGACTGTTTGCTTGAACCCAGGTCGGGGATGGGGATGCTCCCACAACCGACCCGGTGCCACCGCCAGGGATACCCTGCTGCCAGGTCAGTTCGACCGCCCGGCGCTGGGCGCGCTGACGAACGACCCGAGCGCCCGAACGCATCTCGTAGTCATCTTGGATCAGGTCAACCCCGATGGACCGGCCCCAGCCGTAATCGTAGCCGAAGGGGAAGAACGGACCGATGAGGATTTTTGCGCACTCGTAATAGCCCGCGCCCACGTTCGCGGGGATGCGGATGCGCCAGTATCGGTAGGCTGTCGTGACCCCGCCCACCACATAGGCGACCTGCGGCCAGATGATCGAGCCGGTCCCACTGGCTGCGACCCCAGACCCGGAGACAAGGCGAAGCTCAAAGGGGCTACCGCTTGCCCAGGTTCCGGCGGTGTTTCCGGCTATCGCGGTCATCGTGGACCCGTCCCAGAACCACCCGCCCGCAAGCTCATCCATGCGAACATACTGGGTACCGGTGCCGCTTGACCGGGTGACGCGGTTTCCCGTTCGGGTGAACCCGAGGCTGGAAAGCCCCGAATCACAGGCGACAGACCCGAGGTTCGTCCAGGTTGCCCCGTCGGTGCTCGCCTCCAGGTAGCAGCCATGAAAGCGGGGGGCGACCAGAACCAGCGATACCATCGAGCTATGTAGCGTGGACTGCTCCCCGAGGTCGATCTGATAGGTTGCCTCGGTCACATCCGACGTTCTCCAGCTTCGGGCGGTCAGACCTGGACTGTCGGGGAGCGCGTATTCAGCGGCATAGCGATAGGTCGGGTCTACTGTCCAGGTGGCGGCATAGGTCGCGGGGCCGCCTGTTGCGTAAACGTAGGTTCCTCCCTCCATATACTGCGGAGAGGCGACCAGTTCGCAGCCCCAGGCGGGCCGCGTTTCGCCCGAGCCGGTAGGAGGGGCCAGGGAGGAGACGGGCGCGTCGAGGCTCATCCCCACCATGAGCCAGCGAGATTCGGCGGTTGAGGATGCCAGATGCCCCCATTGGCATTGGTTATTCCCGCTGGTGGCGGCGGCAGTCAGGGTGCCCCCACCCACCAGCGTCCAGGTGGTTTCGTTGGGCGCCTTGTACGCCAGGGTTGCGGTAGAAGTCTTGATGCAAACCATCCAATCCCGCACCTCGGACGACAGCCCGGTAACCGAGGTCACATTCGCGGCGGCGGCGGGGTCATAGAGATAGGCGGCAGTCGTCGTCAGTCGCAGGGTAGCGGTGTAGCGATTTGTTCCGTTATCTCCTACCACTTTTAGCGCGACGTTGTCCGCCGAGGATGAGCCACCACTGACGACATAGACCCGCGCCCATGCCCACTGGCTACCGGAAGCTGCGACCCCAGACAGCGCAGAAGTATAGGTATAATAAAGGGTATTCGCCGTGGTGGCGATTTTCCATCCGTACTGGTTGCTGCTACCGGTTCCTGCCCCGGTAGCGGTATAGCCGTAGTCGGACGGCGCATATCCGGCATAGGTATAGGCT
>RFZO01000243.1 GCA_009920715.1 Actinomycetota bacterium
GCATCAGCGAGCAGGGAATGGAGCGTGGCGAGTCCCTCTTCCGTGCGCAGGTCGAGAACCACCGACCTCTTGCCCCTGTTGTCGATCTCGAACGGGGGCACGCCCGCCTGGTCCGCCACACCCAGCGCGCCGAAGACGGCGCGCTGGGGGTCTCCGGTCGGCGGCTCGACCTTGATGACGTTCGCACCCCAGTCGGCCATGAGCCCGGTCGCGGCGGGTCCGGCGACCCACACGCCCAGCTCGACGACCTTGACCCCGTGCAGCGGACCGTTCGCCATGGCACCCCCTTATTCCCCCGGTCATTGTGTCTCATGACGCCCGCACGGGGCACGGTCGGGCGGGCAACGGCACGACGGCAACGGCAGACTTGGGGGTGTGACAACCCCTCCCGCCGACACAGTCTGGGCGAACTTCACCGACGACGCCCCCTGGGTTCTCGACCGCTCCGACATTGCATGGGACCGCGTTGCCGTCGTGCTGCGCGACAACGCGCGACGCGAGGTGCCGCGACTCATCAAACGACGCCGCACCCCTCCGCTCGGCCGGCTCGTGGTCGTTGTGGCCGTGCTCGGCTGGGCCATCGCCCCGTGGTGGATCCGCAAGAAGCGCGGCCGGTTCGGCTCGCCCGAGCAGTCGCGCGCGCATCTCTCCCTCCGCCTGCGGAGAGCGATCGAACGTCTCGGCGCCACGTACATCAAGCTCGCCCAGATCATCTCGAGCGGCGAGGGTCTCTTCCCCGCCGAGCTCGTGGACGAGTTCAAGCGATGCCGCGACCAGGTGCCCGCCGAACCGTGGGACAAGGTGCGGCTCACC
Source organism: Actinomycetota bacterium (assembly GCA_009920715.1). Taxonomy (GTDB): domain Bacteria; phylum Actinomycetota; class Acidimicrobiia; order Acidimicrobiales; family Ilumatobacteraceae; genus UBA2093. The sequence continues at coordinate 814 of RFZO01000243.1, forward strand.
GTGGAGCAGGACCTGGGCGCCCGCATCGACCAGGTGTTCTCATCCTTCGACCGCACCGCGCTGGCAGCCGCCTCGATCGCCCAGGTTCATGCCGCGACCCTGCTGACCGGGGAGGAGGTCGTGGTCAAGGTGCAACGGCCCACTGTCTCCACCCTCGTGCGCAAGGACCTCACCGTGATGGCGTGGCTCGCGCCGTTCCTCATCGGGCGCATCCCCGTTGCCGCGCTCGCCAATCCGCCTGCCCTGGTTGAGCTGTTCGCCGAGACCATCGTGGAGGAGCTCGACTTCCGCATGGAGGCCGCCAACATGGTCGACGTCGCGGGGATGCTGCACGAACTCGACCAGGCCGGGTACGTGGTGCCACGTCCCCACCCGCGCCTCGTCACGCGCCGCATCCTCGTGATGCAGCGCCTCCGCGGCTTCAACTTCGACGACGTCGCAGGGATGAGGGCTGCCGGCATCGACACCGAGGCGGTCATCAAGACGGGCATGATCGCGTTCATGGAGGGCGCACTCATCCACGGCGTCTTCCACGGGGACCTCCACGGGGGGAACCTCTTCGTGCTGCCGGACGGCCGCACCGCTCTCCTCGACTTCGGCATCGTCGGCCGGCTGACCAACAAGAAGAGGCTCGCGTTCATGCGCCTGATGCTGGGTGCCACCACCAACGACCTGCGCGGGCAGGTGAAGGCACTGTGCGATCTGGGGGCGCTGCCCCAGGACACCGACATCGACGCCGTCATCCGTGACCTCGGACTCGACCAACCCACCATCGACCCGACCACCCTCTCGGGCGAGGAACTGGTGCGCGAGGTGCAGCGAATCGTGAAGGCACTGCTCTCCTACGGGGCGAAACTGCCGAAGGAACTGATGCTGTACGTGAAGAACATGGTGTTCCTCGACGGCGCCATCGCACGGCTCGCGCCGGACCTCGACATCATCGGCGAGCTCACCTCCATCTCCATGACGTTCATGCAGCGCCACGGCATGCGCCTCGCCCAGGAGCTCGGAGTCAACCCCGACGACATCGAGATCGACATGGGCAGCCTGAAGGCCGGTCTCGGCGTGAGCGAATCCACCGAGACCCTCACCTACCGCCAGCTCCAGGAGCGCCGCGACCTCATCAACAGGCGGATGCGCGACCACATCGGCATATGAGGCTCATCGTCGCCCGGTGCAGCGTGGTCTACACGGGCCGTCTCGAGACGAGGCTCGCGGAGGCGACGCGCCTCATCATGGTGAAGGCTGACGGATGCGTGGCGATCCACGCCGACGGCGGCGCGTACAAGCCGCTCAACTGGATGAACGCCCCGAACGAGGTCACGGAACTGGCCGACAGGTGGGAGGTCCGCAACAAGAAGGGCGAGCTGATGACCATCCACCTGCACGAGGTCCTCAGCGACACCGCACACGAACTGGGCAGCGACCCGGGCCTGGAGAAGGACGGGGTGGAGGCCCACCTGCAGGAGCTCCTCGCCGAGATGCCCCATGTCATGGAGGAGGGCCTCACTCTCCTGCGCCGCGAGCACTTCACCGCTCTCGGGCCGGTGGACATCCTGTGCAAGGACCCGCAGGGGCGCACCGTCGTCATCGAGGTGAAGCGCCGCGGGGAGATCGACGGCGTGGAGCAGCTGACCCGTTACCTCGCTGACCTCGCGAACGACCCGAACCTGGGCGAACTGCGCGGGATGTTCGTGGCCCAGTCGATCAAGCCGCAGGCACGCACGCTCGCGGAGTCGCGCGGCATCGTGTGCGTCGAGGTGGACTACGACGAGCTCCGCGGCAAGAAGGCCGACGACTGGACGCTCTTCTCCTGACGCGCCACGGGTAGTGTCGCGACATGTCGTCTGATCAACGCTCGCCGGACTGGGCGCGGCCCGTCGTCTACTTCTCCATCGAGGCCCGCGATGCCGAGGCCCAGCGTGCGTTCTACCGCGAGCTCTTCAACTGGGGGATCGGCGACGGACCGATCATGCAG
>RFZO01000244.1 GCA_009920715.1 Actinomycetota bacterium
GGAGATGGGCGAGGTCTTCCTGTACCAGCAGGCGGACACCGGCACCTACGTCATCTACTCGGGCGACGAGTGCCTGTACGCCGACCCTCTCGGTGATGAACCCGAGATGCCGTCGGTGGACATCGACCTCGACCGTTCCCGCGGCGAGTGGGTGTCTGCGACGCTGCCGGTGGAGTCCGCCCGCCTGATGCGAACCTCGTACTTCAACAGCCTGGGCATGATCGACATCGAGGACGACGTCTTCCCGTACATCACCCTGTCGGTCGGCGAGCACACCGGGCGCATCCGCTGGACGTCCTCCTGGGACCGGTGGGACCTGCCCACCGTGTCCGGTGAGACGTCGGCCGACACCAAGGGTTCCGGACGCATCGCCCTGTGGCCGATGGGGCTGCTGCGCATGCTGGGACACATCCCGCCGCGTGGCGAGGTCACCATCAGCTGGGACGACTCCACCGACCCGCACGTGTGGCTGACCGGCAGCGACTGGGGCGTGCGCTGCCTGGTGGGCGAGGAGATGGCCCACCGCTACGTCGGCCACATCGTCGGCGCACTGAGGGGTGCCCAGTTCGACTTCGACGAGTACGAGGGTCCGTTGCCGAACCCGCTCGTGTTCACGCGGGGGGCCATGAGCCTGTCCGTCAGCGTCCTCAACGTGGGTGACGGCGACTTCTTCCGTCTCGCCACGTGCGTCGCGACCGACGTTCCCCACGGCCGCGCGGTGCAGGCGGAACTGAACGCGCTGAACGAGAAGTTCCTCGGGGCGAAGGTGCTGATGCAGGGGGACAACATCTTCCTCGCGGTCGACATGATGGCCACGAAGGACGAGGATGCAATCACCTCCGCCGTCGAACTGGTCGACGCGTACCGCAAGCGCTGCGAGGGGTTCGACGCGATCCTCCCGCTGTTCCAGGACTTCGACGACGTCCCGCCCGGCACGCTGAACGACTGACGGCTCCGGTTGCCCGGCGGCCCAGAATGTCGGGCGTTGCCGGTCACCCGGCAGCGCAAGACGCATGGCAGTGCAGCCCCGCACGGTCCGTTCCCCCGTGGCGTATCCTCGCCGCGGGGGAACAACCATGACCACACCGATATTCGTCCTCGGCGGGCACCAGACCGACTTCGCCCGCGCCTGGGCGCGCGAGGGCCTGGACGTGAGCGACATGATGCGCGAGGCCATCGAGGCCGCGCTCGCCGATGCCCGCGTGGACGCCGCCGACATCGAGACGGTGCACGTGGGCAACGCCTTCAGCGAGCTGCAGCGCCAGCAGGGACACCTCGGTGCCATGGCGTCGCAGGTGGTGCCGGGGCTGTGGGGCCGCCCGGCGATGCGCCACGAGGGGGCGTGCGCCTCGTCGTCGCTCGCGGTGCTGTCGGCGATGGCCGAGATCGAGGCGGGCCGCTACGACGTGGCGCTCGTCGTGGGGGTGGAGGAACAGAAGGCAATTCCCGGTGACCAGTCGTCGATCAACCAGAACGCCGCGTCGTGGCAGGGTCACGAGGGAATCTCGTGCACGTTCATGTGGCCGGCCGTGTTCGGCATGCTCGGCGAGGAGTACGCGTACCGCTACGGCCTCGACCGCCGGCACCTGAACCGCATCAGCGAGATCAACTACGGCAACGCCAAGTCGAACCCGCTGGCACAGACGCGTTCGTGGAAGTTCACCGACCTCAGCTTCACCGACGACGACGTGGCGAACCCGGTGATCGAGCCCGGCACCCGCCGCCAGGACTGCGGGCAGATCACCGACGGTGCCGCCGCGCTCGTCATCTGCTCGGCGAGGTACATGGAGCGCCACGCCGCCCGCACCGGCCGCGAAGCATCACGCACTGCACGGATACTCGGGTGGGGCCACCGCAACGCCGGCATCAAGTTCACGGACAAGCTGGAGCGCAGCAAGGACGACACCCACGTGTTCCCCCACGTGCGGGACACCGTCGCGGACGCGTTCCGGCGCGCGTCTCTTGCCGACGTGTGGCAACTCGACGGCATCGAGACCCACGACTGCTTCACCACCACGGAGTACATGGCCATCGACCACTTCGGCATCACGGCGCCCGGGGAGTCCTGGAAGGCCATCGAGGACGGCACCATCGAGCGCGGCGGTTCCCTGCCGGTCAACCCCAGCGGCGGCCTCATCGGCGGCGGTCACCCCGTGGGTGCCACGGGTGCGCGCATGCTGTTCGACGCCGTCAAGCAGGTGGAGGGCCGCGCCGGCGACATCCAGGTGGACGGTGCCCGCACGTTCGCCACGCTGAACATCGGCGGGTCGCTCTCCACGGTGGCGAGCTTCGTGGTGGGTGTGCGCGACTAACCGCGCACTGTCAGGTGAGCGCGCTGCGACGAGCGGCAAGCGCGCGCCAGCCCAGCATGGTGGCGGCGAGGAACAGGGTCGCCACAACCACGAAGGGCAGTGCGGTCCCGCGGTCGAACACGAAGTGACGCAGCACCATGCCCATGACCACCGTGTACCCCACGACCATCCATTTGTTGGGCAGGGCCTTCGGCCCCGTTTTCTGCGTGAGCGGGGCACCGTGCGCGATCGCGACGGCGATCCAGAATGGTGCACCTACGTAGAGCACTCCGCCCACGCCGGTGTCGGTGTCATGGTTCCGCGTGCCGATGACCACGAGCGCCAGCACGCAGAGCAGGTCCAGGAGGAGCGGCTGCAGTCGCTGTTTCGTCACGATGGGGCGCGGGTCAGATCTCGTCGTAGTACTCGCGGCCGAGATGGGTGATCGTGTCCTCGCCCATCATCCAGCGCAGCGTGTTCTTCAGCTTCGTCAGCTGGA
>RFZO01000245.1 GCA_009920715.1 Actinomycetota bacterium
GACATCGACGTGGCCCGTGCGCGCGCCGCGAAGGAGCGCGCCGAGGAGCAGCTCCGCAAGGAGCACACCGCCGAGGTGGAGTCGGACCTCCGTCGCGCGCATGCACGCCTGTCGGCCGCCGGCGGGCTCGGCGCGTCGCACTAGTTCCCCGGCGCCGACGGTCCGTCATCCCTGCGGCGGGGGAGAGGCATTCCTAGACTCGCCCGGATGCGCCGCAAGAACTCCCTCCTCGCCGTCTTCTCGACGGTCCTCATCGACATGCTCGGATTCGGGATCCTCATCCCGGTCTTCCCGCTGTTGATCAGCCCCGGTTCGCCGTTCCGCGTGACGCCCGAGACGTGGTCCTTCACGAAGGGTCTCATCATGTTGGGCTGGCTGCAGGGTGTGTACCCGCTGTGCATCTTCCTCGCCGCGCCGATCCTCGGCCAGCTGTCGGACCGTCACGGCATCGTCACCGCGAACATCCCCCTCCTGTTCGCGTCGCGCGCGCTCGACGGGCTCACCGGCGGCAACCTGGCCGTTGCCAATGCGGCGATCGGCGACATCAGCACCAACGAGAACCGGGCGAAGAACTTCGGGGTTCTCGGCGCGGCCTTCGGCATCGGATTCGTGGTGGGTCCGTACATCGGCGGCAAGCTCAGCACGCCGCACGTCAGTTTCTACGGCCTGTTCGACACGCCGGGTTGGTTCGGCGCGACAACCCCGTTCTGGTTCGCCGGTGGCCTGTCGCTGCTGAACTGTCTCCTCATCCTGACCACCCTCCCCGAGACCCTGGTCACCAGGATCGAGGGCGGCAGGATCGCGCTCGGTCGGGCCCTGCACAACGTGAAGGCAGGGTTCACATCCGACCGACTTCGTGTCGTGCTGATCTCGATGTTCCTCTTCAGCGGCGGCTTCACGTTCTTCACCTCGTTCTTCGGCGTGTACCTGAGGAACAACTTCGATTTCAACGCATCGAAGACGGGCGACTACTTCGCCTACGTCGGCATCTTCATTGCCCTTTCCCAGGCAGTGATCGTGCGCAAGGTCGCCCCGCACCTGCCGGACTGGAAGGTGCTGCGGTTCAGCATGTTCGGCACCGCCGCGGTTCTCGCGATCTTCTTCTTCGCCCCGGCAGGGAATGACCTGTGGGTGTACCTGCCGGTCCCGTTCTTCGCCGCGTTCAACGGTCTCTCGATGGCAAACTCGCAATCCCTCGTGTCACGTTCGGCCGAGTTCGGCAAGCAGGGTGAGGCGATGGGCATCTCCTCGAGCGTGAGCAGCCTGGCGCAGGTTCCTGCATCGGTCCTTGTCGGTTACATCACGTCGGGGATCACGTCGGCCCAACCGTTGATCGTTGCCTCACTGTGCATCACCGCCGGCGGACTTGCGTTCCTGTTGTTCTTCAAGCCGAAGTACGTGAATGATGCTCCGGCTGTCGCGGCACCTGCCGGTGCCGCGCACTGATCAGTTGTAGTCGATTGCCGAGAAGTTGCTGATCTTGTCCAGCCGGTGCTGGGCATCGATCAGGCGAACAGTGCCGCTGCGGCTGCGCATCACCAGGCTCTGGGTGTGCACGATGCCGGGCGTGAAACGCACACCGGTGAGGAGTTCCCCGTCGGTCACGCCGGTGGCGGCGAAGAAGCAGTTGTCGCCCTTCACCAGTTCGTCAGTGGTGAGGATGTGGTTCAGGTCGTAGCCGGCGGCGACCGCGGCGTTGCGCTCCTCGTCGGAGCGGGGCCAGAGGCGGCCCTGGATCTCGCCGCCCATGCACTTGAGTGCCGCGGCGGCCACCACGCCCTCCGGTGTGCCGCCGATGCCGAACATGATGTCCACACCGGCCTTGGGCCAGCACGTGGCGATGGCGGCGAAGATGTCGCCGTCCGAGATCAGCTTGATGCGCGCACCTGATGCCCTGACCTCGCCGATGAGGTCCTCGTGGCGCGGGCGGTCGAGGATCATGACCGTGAGGTCGCGGACGCTCTCGCCCTTCGCTTTCGCCACCCATTTCAGGTTCTGGGTGGCGGACGCCGTGATGTCGATGGCACCGACCCCGTCGGGTCCCACGGCCACCTTTTCCATGTAGAAGCACGGGCCCGGGTCGAACATGGTCCCGCGCTCGGAGACCGCGATGACCGAGATGGCGTTGCCGCGACCGGACGCCGTGAGCGAGGTGCCGTCGATGGGGTCGACGGCCACGTCGGTGTCGGGCTTGCTGCCGTCGCCCACGACCTCGCCGTTGAAGAGCATCGGGGCGTCGTCCTTCTCGCCCTCGCCGATCACGACCACCCCGGACATGGGAACGGTGGAGAGCACCGTGCGCATCGCGTCGACGGCCGCTCCGTCGGCACCGATCTTGTCGCCGCGGCCCACCCAGCGCGACCCGGCCATTGCCGCCGATTCGGTCACGCGGACGAGTTCGAGGGCCAGGTTCCTGTCGGGGCGCTGTGATGGCATGAGCCAACCGTAGTGCCCTCACTAGCCTGCGCCCGTGGCTCCCGTACCCCTCGACCTGTGCACCGGCGGGGGGACAACGGTGTCCGATCCGTTGCTGGACCCGTCGGGCACGAGAGTGTCCGCGTTGGTGACCCACGCCACGGCCGCGGGCAGGCGGACGGAGCTGCGCATCTGGGACCTGCGGGACGGTTCCGAGTCGGTGATCGACTGCGGGGGAGTGCTCGCGGCCGGTCGCGGACTCGCGGGCGGCGCACATGCCTGGCACCCCGACGGGAACGAGATCCTCGCGTGCACCGTGAGCGGAAGTGTCGTGCGGGTGAGACTCCGGTCCGGCAGTGCGGAGGTCACCGACAT
>RFZO01000246.1 GCA_009920715.1 Actinomycetota bacterium
GGTGAGCAACTGGGCGAGGTCTCCGAGCTGATCGTCTTCCCGGCCACGCACTACGTAGCCGGCGACGAGAGAATGCGCCGCGCCATGGCGGGCATCGAGAAGGAGTTGCAGGAGAGACTGGCCGAGTTCGAGCGACAGGGGAAGCTGCTCGAGTCGCAGCGGCTCCGCATGCGCACCCAGTACGACCTCGAGATGATCCAGGAGATGGGTTACTGCAACGGCATCGAGAACTACTCCATGCACATCGACGGGAGGAAGCCCGGGGAGCCGCCGTTCACCCTGCTCGACTACTTCCCGAAGGACTACCTGCTCATCATCGACGAGAGCCACGTGGCGGTGCCCCAGCTTCACGCCCAGTACGCGGGTGACCGTAGCCGCAAGGACACCCTCGTTGAGCACGGGTTCCGTCTCCCCAGCGCGCGCGACAACCGGCCCCTCCGTTTCGAGGAGACGATGGAGCGGATCAACCAGTGCGTGTTCATGTCGGCAACCCCGGCCGACTTCGAGCTGAAGCACAGCGCGCGTGTGGTTGAGCAGATCGTGAGACCCACCGGTCTGGTCGACCCGGAGGTGGTGGTTCGGCCCACCAAGGGACAGATCGACGACCTGATCGAGATGGTGCGGGAGAGGACAGAGCGCGAGGAACGCATCCTCGTCACGACCCTCACCAAGAAGATGGCGGAGGACCTCACCGAATACCTCCTGGAGCAGGGTCTGCGCGTCCGCTACCTGCACAGCAACATCGACACGATGCAGCGCATCGAGATCCTGCGGTCACTGAGGCTCGGCGAGTTCGACGTTCTCGTCGGCATCAACCTCCTGCGCGAGGGGCTCGACCTGCCCGAGGTGTCTCTCGTGTGCATCCTCGATGCCGACAAGGAGGGTTTCCTGCGCAGCGAGACCTCCCTCATCCAGATGATCGGCAGGGCGGCGCGCAACGTGGCCGGCCAGGTGGTGATGTACGCGGACAAGGTGACACCGTCCATGGAGCGGGCAATCGGCGAGACGCGGCGCCGCAGGGAGATGCAGATCGCCTACAACGCCGAGCACGGCATCAACCCCCAGACCATCCGGAAAGCCGTGGGCGACATCCTGTCGGTTCTCGGGGTGGACGAGGGGTCGGCGGTGCCCGGCAGGGGTCAGCGACGCAACCGTGAGCGCGAGAAGGTCAAGTCCGAGATCAAGTCGCTGCCCCAGCAGGAGTTGCTACGGCTCATCCAGACCCTCGAGGAGGAAATGCACGAGGCTGCTGCCGGGTTGAAGTTCGAGTACGCGGCACGCCTCCGTGACGAGATCAACGAGATGCGGAGAGAGCTTCGTGACGCGAAATGACGGAAAAGTAGGGTTGCACCGTGGCTGAGAAGATCGTCGTCCGCGGGGCGCGCGAGCACAACCTGAAGAACATCAGCGTCGAGCTCCCGCGGGACAGGCTCATCGTGTTCACCGGGCTCTCGGGCTCGGGCAAGAGCAGCCTCGCGTTCGACACCATCTACGCAGAGGGACAGAGGCGCTACGTGGAGAGCCTGTCGGCGTACGCGCGCCAGTTCCTCGGTCAGATGGACAAGCCCGACGTCGACGTCATCGAGGGCCTGAGCCCGGCAATCTCCATCGACCAGAAGTCGGCCTCACGCAACCCCCGGTCCACGGTCGGGACCATCACCGAGGTGTACGACTACCTGCGGCTCCTGTGGGCCCGCATCGGCGTGCAGCACTGTCCTGCCGACGGCACGCGCCTCCAGCGCCAGACTCCCCAGCAGATCGTCGACCGGATCATGGGACTGCCGGAGGGGACGCGGTTCCAGGTTCTCGCTCCGGTGGTGCGGGGCAGGAAGGGCGAGTACGACACGCTGCTCGCTGACATCGCAGGACAGGGGTTCGTCAGGGCCCGGATCGACGGCGAGGTGCACGACATCGGGGAGTTCCTGAAGTCGGGCGCGAAACTCGCCCGCTACGAGCAGCACACCATCGAGATCGTGGTCGACCGGCTGGTGCGCCGCGACGACATCGACCGCCGCCTGTCCGACTCGCTCGAGACAGCACTTCGACTCGCGGAGGGTGTCGCCGAGATCGAGCTGGTGGCAAAGGACGAGACCGAGAACGAGATCCTCACCTTCTCCCAGCACCTGGCTTGTCCGAAGTGCGGCGACAGCTTCGAGGAGCCCGCGCCGAGGAACTTCTCGTTCAACTCGCCGTTCGGCGCCTGCCCCCACTGCGACGGGCTGGGGACCAAGTTCGAGGTGGACCCCGACCTGGTCATCCCCGACGATTCTCTCGCCCTGTCGGACGGTGCCATCGCCCCGTGGCGCAGCGCGCACACCGGCTACTTCAACCGGATGCTCCAGGCGGTGGCCGAGGAGGAGGGCATCGACCTCGACAAGCCGTTCGCCAAGCTCACCGCCAAGCAGAAGAAACTCGTCCTCCACGGCCGCGAGGGCGCCATGGTGGTCAAGTTCCGCAACAGGTTCGGAAAGGTCAGGCAGTTCTCCAGCCAGTACGAAGGCGTCATCCCGTGGATCAAGAGGCGTCACGAGGACGCCGAGAGCGACTGGACGAGGGAACAGTTCGAGTCGTACATGCGGGAGGTGCCCTGCTCCGACTGCGAGGGTGCGCGCCTGAAGCCCTCGTCACTCGCGGTCACGGTGAACGGACGGAACATCTCGGCGGTGTGCGACATGTCCATCGGCGACTCGGCGTCCTTCCTCGCCGGGCTCGAGCTGAACGAGCGCGACAGGATCATCGCCGAGAG
>RFZO01000247.1 GCA_009920715.1 Actinomycetota bacterium
TGGGGATGGGTGAGGCCGAGCACCGCACATGCGTCGTGGACGACACCGCCCTTCAGGGTTTCGTGATTCGGTACGTATGTCGACAGGAAGAAGTCGAACAGGTCGGCGACGATCACGGCGAGCGGGCCGGGGATGTCCCTGATGCGTGCGATGCGGTCGGGCGTGGCCTGCAGTTGGTGTGTGACGTCGAGGCCGCTCATGACGAGCGGACCGCCGTATCCGTACACGATGGCCGCTGCCTCAGGGTCGGCCCAGATGTTGAACTCGGCGGCAGGCGTGCGGTTGCCGAAGGTGCCTCCGCCCATCAGCGAGATACCCGCGATGCGGCCGGCGATGTCGGGTGCAGAGCGGAGCGCGAGAGCGATGTTCGTGAGCGGACCGATGGGCACCAGCCACAGGCCCTCGGTGGAGCGGCACGTGTCGATGAGGTAACCGACGGCGTCATCTGAGTCCTCCGGACGGGACGGTTCGGGCAGTTGCGCCCCGTCGAGGCCGCTCTCGCCGTGCACCTCGGGAGCATGGCGGGGTGGTGCCACCAGAGGGCGCTCGGCGCCGCGGTGGAGCGGAACGTCTGAACCCACGAGGTCGAGCATGATGCGGGCGTTGCGCGTGGTCTTGGTGACGGGTGCGTTCCCCGCGACCGTGGTGACCCCGACGAGGTCTGCGAAACGGGCGGCGACGATGAGGGCGATGGCGTCGTCGTGTCCCGGGTCGCAGTCGACGATCATCCTCGGTCGTTCGGTCACGGTGCGACTGTAGTGCCGCTGTGGCAGAGTGGCGCCGTGGGTGGTGACGCGCGCGAGGACTTCGATGTCGTTGTGGTGGGCAGCGCGAACATCGATCTGGTCGTCGGCGTGGAGGCGTTCCCCGTTGCTGGCCAGACGCTGACGGCGCTCGACTATGCGGAGCATCCCGGCGGGAAGGGACTCAACCAGGCGGTTGCGTGCGCGCGGATGGGTGCCCGAACCGCGTTCGTCGGTTGTGTCGGCGACGATGCGGCGGGCCAGATGCTGACCGAAGTTCTCCTGTCGGAGGGCATCGACATCTCCGGTCTCTCGGTGGTGGACGGACCGACCGGGCGTGCGTTCATCACCGTCGACGCGGGGGGCGAGAACACGATTGTCGTGGTGCCGGGGGCGAATCACCTGCTTGGCCGCGGGCACGAGGTGGTGGTGCCGCGATGCGGGACTCTTCTCGTGCAGCTCGAGATACCGGATGCGGCTGTTCTGAGTGCGGTGGCGCAGGCCCGGGCTGCCGGTGCACGCATCGTGCTGAATCCGGCCCCCGCACGGTTGCTGCCGGCGGGACTGGTTGCCGACTGCGACATCATCGTGCCGAACGAGGGTGAACTGGAATTGCTGGGGGGTGCGCAGGTGCTGCTGGGTGAGGGTGCCGGGGCGGTGGTGCTCACGCGCGGCTCACGCGGTGCGCAGGTCATAACGGGTCCGGGGGTAGTCGACGTGCCGCCGCATGCGGTTGATCCTGTGGACACCGTTGGCGCCGGCGATGCCTTCGTGGGGGCGATGTGCGCGGAACTGTCGCGGGGTGCATCGCTTCTGGACGCGTGCGCAACGGGCGCGGTTGCGGGTGCGCTGGCCACGACCGTGCGCGGGGCTGTGCCGAGCCTTCCGACTAGAGATGCCGTAAGGAAGGCCCGGTCGGGGTAGGTCAGAAACCCCGGTCGTCAAAAGGGCTGTCGTAGTGGAGCGATGAGTCGAGGATGGCGTCGACGACGGCCATCTCGCCGGTACTCAGACCCGGAGACGCCAAATATGCGAGGCACCCCTCGCAGAACCGCGGAAATCTCGCTGCTGGATCGTCCTCCATGGACATGAGGCAACGGTTGCACCGTCGTGTCGGCAGGAGGAACTCGACAAATCTTCGGCGGAGTCTGGTCCACAGCGCTGCTGGTCGAATCATGCCACTCATGATGCACCCGGGGTGTGTGAAGAATTCCCTACCTGATCAACTACCTAGAACTTGGTGTCGTCTGAGTTGCTCTTCCCCTGGTTGCACGGCCTGCACAGCACCTGGAGATTCGAAATCTCGTTCGAACCTCCCTTCGAGCGCGGGACGATGTGATCAACCTCGAGGGGTGAATCCTTGGGGCCGCTCCCGCACAGCTGGCAGATGCGATCACGTTTGAGCACCTTGAATCGCATGGATGAGGGGACTGGGTCAGCCTGACCCAGGGCGACCCACACGTCGTCGCCCCGCTGAGTGACAAAATCCGCGATTCGTTCCTCGCATGCAGCCATCAGGCTTGTTTTTTGTCCGTATGTGAGCGAGGTGGTGTTGAGCCGGACCACTCCGTTCTCGACCAGGACGACCTTTCTCCCCCTGAGAACCCGCAGCGGCATTGACCTGATCCGTTGCTCATAGAATCTGACACTGCTCTCGTCTGCTGCCGCGAATCCCCTGGCCAGCTGGGTGACAGTTGCTGATCCACCCGCTTCCAGGAGCAACTTGATGAGCAGGGGTTGGTAGACGTGCTCCATCCTCATCTTCGTCCGGACGAACGTGAGCAAATCGGGAAGTTTCATATGCCCGAGACTAATGACGAGGAGACTGAGGAAATCTCATGAAGCCCGGCAGCGGCAGTGGAGCCCAAGAGGGGAATCGAACCCCTGACCTACGCATTACGAGTGCGTTGCTCTACCGACTGAGCTACCTGGGCAGGAACGCCATATTACCGAGACCGGATTGGTCCTCCTCGGGTGCGGCGGACCGCCCG
>RFZO01000248.1 GCA_009920715.1 Actinomycetota bacterium
ATGTGGCTGTTCCAGGACCCGGTCCACAAGCGGATCCTCGCAGTGCCGAGGAGCAGCGGGACGAATGTCTACGAGCTCACGCCCTCCGACACGTCAATCGTGGCTTCCTCGGTGGCTTCATCCATGCCCGCAGCCAGTGCGGCGATTCTCGACACCGCGAACAACGAGTTAATCGTCGCCGGGAGCAGCGTGAAGCGCTACTCGATCGGTGCGTCAGGCACCCTCACCGAGCTCTCCGTCCCGTCCCTCTCGCTCGGGGGCGCCGTTGTCACGTCCCTCGCGGTGCACGGGCAGTACGTGGTGCTGGGGTCGAACCTGGGTGACTGGGTGAGGATCTGGAACCGCTCGTCGTCTTCGGTGGCAAGTTCGGCGACCATCGACTCCGTGGGCACCCTCTACGCATGGTCCGGAGGGGTCATCGTCACGCCCACCACGGACAGCATCGTCACAAGACTCAATTGGTCCGGTGTCACCACCGGCACGGTGGACCTGATGTTCGGCGAGTTTGCCGGAAAGACCTACAACGGATACTCCTACGCCATCGTCCACGGCGACATCGCCCGGTTCGACGACAGCAACATCGCGATCAGGCTCGGTTCGATGTCTGTTGCCTCGGTGAACATCGACACAATGACGGTCAACGCGACGGGCAGCATCGCGGGAACCGTTTCCGACGGGGTCTCCGGCCCCCTTGTGGCGGCCGGATGGCTCCATGACCTCGATGTCAACCTGCGGTCGCGGTGGAAGGACTACGCACTCGGGTCCTCCAGTTCCGGTGGTCTCCTGAACGCGGCCGAGGCGATCGTCAGTTCGGCAACATTCTCCGGGGTCTATGTCGAGACCGCCACCGGTTTCGGGGTGCGCATCTCCGAGAGCACTAGCCAGCCCCTCACTCCGCGCGTCACCTCGTCGAACGGAACCGCACGGGTGACATGGCAGCAACCCGTGCGTCTCAGTGACCCCGTGGACCAGAGTTCGATGGATCTGTACGAACTGCGTCCGGTGTCGTACGACATCGTCCTCCAGCCGGGTGGAATCGTGCGGAAGTGGGAGGCCGGCCCGCTCGATGTGGTGGTGACCGGTCTCGACCCGTCAATCATCTACACCGCCGTCGTGAGATCACGCTCGCCTGGCGGAGTCACCGACTCCGAACCCGTCACCTTCGCACCCAGCACGGACGCGGGGCGTCCGTCCACGCCAACCGGTGTCGCCGCCGAGAATGCCACCGAGGGATGCGTGACCGTGCGGTGGAACGCCGTGACCGCGGCAAGCGGGGGGTACCGCATCGAACTCAGGGGCCAGACCGCCACGTACGGCGTCGCCGCGGGTGTGTCGCAGTGGACAGGGTGCGACTTCGCTCCGAATGCCGGAATCATTCCCCGCATTTCTGCACGTGTCGTCGCACTGTCATCCGGCAGCGAGTCGATTCCGTCCGCATGGACCGACTCGGTCATCCCCACCGGTATGCCCACCATCGAGGGCCACACCAACTCGGTCCTGGGCAACGAGGCACTCGGCATCACGGCGGCGGTCTCGTTCTCCCTCGCAGCCAGCGAGGCACAGGGTCGCCGCACCTGGCTCACCATCGTGTCCGATTCCCTGAACGCAAGGGTGCCCCTCGCCAAGGACTTCGCGGCGATCGTCGGCATCGACGAGGCGCGCCGCGAGGTGCTCGTGGGGAACTGCAGCCCGGTGAACGGGGGGATCTTCGCGGTCCACATCGACACCTTCTCGTTCCGAAGGATCGAACTCCCCGTGACGAATCTGTGGGCATTCTGCACCGCGGCATTCGACCCTGCACGCCGCGCCGTCTGGCTGGCGCCCAGCATCTACTCGAACACCGACAACTACGGCACCGGGGGGGCCGAAGTCGTCGCCGTCTCCGTGGACACTCCGGCCAAGGTGGTCGCGTCATCCGTGTTCACCTGTCAACCCGGCACTTGGACCGGCGAGATCTACGTGGGTTCCCCGGTGCGGTTCACCGTGGACGGCGAACGCGTCCTCGTGTCGTGCTCCGCGGGCCAGACCGGCGGCACCATGTCCTTCTTCCGTGTCTCCGACGCCGTCACCGGTGAGGTCATCCGCACGGACACCACGTGGGTCACAGCGGTCGGAGCCACCGAGCAGGGACATGCAATCACCGGGTCAAATGCGGGTTTGGTCGTGCACTCCCCCACGCCGGTCGCCATCACCTTCCCCAGCTCTCTCGGTCACACCCTCTGGGGTTCCATGGCCTTCGGCGAGACACGGGGGAACGTCACCGCACCACGGACCTTCCGCCGGTCAGGGAACCAGGTCACCGCGGTGAAGCCGTTCGCGACCGGCGGGAACCAGTTCCTCGCGGATCTCGACACCGGGACCGTCTCCACCCTGTCATCCCTGTACACCGACGACGGCAGCGCAATAGTTGCCGACGGCAACAGCTCGATCACCATCCACAGGAACGAGGTTCAGGTCCACTCGGCGACACCGGGAGTGCCGAACGTGTCCATGGAGATGGCGGTCTACACGAGCGGCTTCAACTGGCAGGAACGGCCCGGCCAGCAGGTGGTGAGCTACGCCTTCAGCTATGCACCTCAGTTGGCCCAGTGGATGGGACCGGACCGCATCCAAGCAATCGGCCGCATCTTCGTTCCCGACAACCTCGGCACCATGACGGACGAGATCGGCTACACCACGTTGTTCAGCCTCAGACCGCCGAA
>RFZO01000249.1 GCA_009920715.1 Actinomycetota bacterium
GCAGCGTGGTCGCTCGGCGTCGGCGACATGGACACTCTCCAAGCTGCCAGCGACGCCGCCGCCGCTGCGCTCCAGAGCGCCTACACCCCCTGCTACCGCGCCTTCAAGGCTGCCGCCGACACCCGCGCCGCCTCGCTGGCTGCGTCGGTGCTGGCCGAGGCGGAGAAGGTGGCGCGGCAGTCCGTCCTCACCCTCACCCGCTGAGATGACCATGCTGCGCACCCAGTTTGATCGCCCTGTTGATGCCAACGCCGTCGCCGCTTACGGCTTCTGGCGGCAGTCCTACAAGATCCCCGAGATCGCCGACAACATCCTCCGCTCCTTCGGGCTACAGCGCGTCTGGGAAGCGCGCCGCCCCGGCACCAGTGACGACCTACACATCTGGGTCACCGGCTACGCAGACGACGCATGGGGGCATGACACCTTCTCCGGCGAACACGCCGATGCCCTGGAGGCGGCGATGGAGGGCCGCCTGATTGACAGCAGCCACCCTACCCGCCACAGCACGCCCCCGGAAGCGTGGCGCGTGTTCGCCATGCCTCACCCGTGGCGCCTCCTGATCGCCAGCCCTGACGGGTCGAAGATTGAGCGCGTCCTTACCCTGGAGAAGCCGTGAGAAAGACACTCAGCAGCGAGGCGCTGAAGAAGGCGCAACGCAAGTACAAGACCTCCGAGCGCGGGCGCGAGATGGCCCGCCGCTGGCGCTCGACGCCGGAGCAGCGCGAGAGAACGCGGCTCCAGGTCGCCCGCCTGCGAGCTGCGCGCCGTGCCGCAGGGCTGACCAACGAAGGCAAGCCCCGCCAGCGGGAGAGGCTGGACGGGATGACCGAGGCGGAGAAGAAGGCGCGGAAGGCAGAACAGCGGCGCCAGCAACGGGCCGCGAAAAAGGGGGCGAAATGAGCGGCGCCGTCGTGCTGTCTTGCTCTGGCGGGAAGGACAGCACCGCTACCGGACTGTACCTCCAAGAGCAGGGCATCCCCTTCGAGGCCATCTTTTGCGACACCGGGTGGGAGCATCCGGCCACCTATGACTATCTGCGCGGGCCGCTGACCGCCCGGTTTGGTCAGATCCGGGTGTTGTCCGCCGATGTCCGGTGGCCTGAGCGCGTCCGGCTCCACGTTCTGCGCGCCAGCGGGGCGCCGATGGCAGAGATCGACGCAGCGGAGCGAGCGGAAGGGGCGCGGCTGGCCGAGGTCTGCGAGACGATGGCGCGGGAGGTCGAGGCGCTGCTTGGGTGTGGCGGGGCGCGGTCGCCGCTGGTACGGACGGCGCTCAAAAAGGCGGTGTTCCCCGCCCGCGTCCTGCGGTGGTGTACGCAGGAACTAAAGGCGTTCCCCGCCAAAGCCTACCTCGGGACGCTGGACGATCCGATCAATGTGGTCGGAATTCGGGCCGAGGAGAGCAAGAGCCGCTCGCTCATGCCTGAGCGGGAGTACGACGCCGGGATGGACTGCGAGACGTGGCGCCCGCTGATCCGCTGGACGTTCGCCGACGTGGTGGCGATCCACCACCGGCACGGGCTGGCCCCGAACCCGCTGTACATGGGGAGCGCGCTGCGGGTCGGTTGTTACCCGTGCATCTTCGCGCGCAACAGCGAGATCGCCAGCCTCGACGCGGGGCGCGTGGCCGCGATCCGGCTGCTGGAGAGGTTCGTGGCGGAGCTGGCGGAAGCGCGGATCGGGCGGGCGGGCGATATTGTAAAGCGTGCCATGCCCACCTTTTTCCAGTCGGAGAACAAGAACGCCGACGGCGGCTATGCGTGGCCGATTGACAAGGCGGTGGCTTACACAAAGTACCGATCCACCGAGAACCAGACCGAGCTTTTCAGCGGCGGTCGGGAGGAAGGGTGTATGCGGTGGGGATTATGCAACACCGGTCGCCTGCGCCGCCCCCCACGCGAGATCCGGCCTCACAATTACCGGCCCCGCCCCGCGCGGCTCGACCCGTACCGCCACCTGTTCGGGGTGCTTCCCGATCGGGAGATCGCCCGTCGCGCCGGGGTCACGTCCTCTGTAGTGCGGGAGATGCGCCGCCGGTCAGGGGTAGCGCCCTACACGCCCCCTGGATCTGACCAGCCTACCCTCTGACAGGCAGCGACACCGCCGCCCCCGCCAGCATCGCGGGGGTAGCCGAGCGCAGCCCCGAGGCCAGCCAGCCGCGCCACGTTGCCCACGGGATGAGCGCGTCCACCTCGCCCGCCTTGTGCGTCAGCCGCGCCAGGACGTAGCAGGCGCCCCCGGCCCGCTCGATCCCGTCCATGACCGCCGACTGTGCCGAGCTGATCCCGGCAGGCTCGGCGGCCCCGTCCAGCGGCGCCACCAGCGACCCGAGCCGGAGCGACGCGCCCGCGCCCGCCTTGCACTCGATGTAGTGTGGGCGACCGTCGAGGATGACAACATAATCCGGGATGCCGCCCCGGAGTTTGTAACCCGCCTGTACGGGCGGCTCGTTCCGATGCCAGAAGCCACCCGTAGCGGACAACAGTTTCTCGCAGTGCTTCTCCAGATCCTTCCCGCGCCCGCTCATGCGCGCCACGCCGCTACCGCCTCATCCTCGCTCATCCCGAGCGCACCAGCCCACGCCCGCACCGCCGCCTCATTCCCAGGGCGCACCAGCCCCCGCCGCCACATCGAAGCAGTTGTCCGGCTGCGGCAGATCGGGGCGCGTATCCCCTGCGCCCGCCGCTGTGCCTCGACCCCA
>RFZO01000250.1 GCA_009920715.1 Actinomycetota bacterium
CGGCCGGTCACTGCACCGCACAGCATGCGAAGGGTGGAGGCATCCACCTCCCGCCGGTCGCGGGCGTGGAGGGCGGTCGGTTCGGTGGTGACCCCGCCGCTCGCGGTCCCTTCCGCGACGGTGATGCCCTCCGGCGTTGTCATGCGCGCGGCGACCTGGACGTTGGACGTGGGCACCACGGAGCCGGGGACGTCGAGCACGGCCTCCACCGGTTCAGCATCGGCCGTGGCGTGCATGAAATACATGCTGAGCGACCCGCGCTCGAACCAGTCCTGCCCGAACGCCTGCACGAGGATGCCGCCGAACTGTTCCAGGTGGATGTCGCCGGCGACGGTGCCGGCGCGGAAGCCGAGTTCCGTGGCGGTGGCGTCGTCGTGGATGCTGCCTTTCGCGTCGGCGGAGAGGTTGCGCGGGTTGCGGATCCCGCTGGAGATGATGGGCATGTCAGTTCCTCGGTATGTCCCGGAAGGGAGTGCTGGGGTCGGGCTGGACGTCCTTCGGCAAGCCGAGCGCGCGTTCCCCGATGATGTTGCGCTGGACCTCGTCGCTGCCGCCCGCGATGGATGCCGACGGCATGGAGAGGAAGAAGTGCTGGATGGTGCCCTCGGCCGGCTGGTCGTTGCCGGTGAGCATTCCGTCCGCCCCCAGCAGCTCCATGCCGAGGTCGCGCGAGATGCGCAGCCCGTTGGTCCAGTGCAGCTTCATGGTGGACGCCTCGGCACCCGGTGCACGGCCCGCCTTGGCGGCCGCCGAGATGCGCAGGCGGGTCATCTCCGCGATGCGCTCGTTCATGTAGAGATCCACCATCTTCTGGCGCTGCACCACGTTCAGCCCGTGCGGGGGCAGCACCGACATCAGCGTCGACATGAGCCCGCCGTGCTCGTCGGGGTGGGACTTCGACGCCTTCGCGCGGCGCACCAGCTCACCGGTCTCCCTGTCCAGCAGGCCTGCCTGCTTTCCCGCGGAGACGCGGATGCCGCCGCCGGCTCCCTCTGACAGTCCGCTGCGCTCGAACGCGAGCGTGGCGGTGGTGATGGCCCAGCCGTTGTTCACGTCGGAGATGCGGTCGGCGTCGCTCACGCGGGCATCGGTGAAGAACACCTCGTTGAAGTGGGCGGCGCCGTTCATCTGCTTGATCGGCCTGATCTCCACCCCCGGTTGCTCGAGGTCGACGATGAAGTAGGTGAGGCCCTTGTGCTTCGGCTGGTCGAAGTCGGTGCGCGCCACCAGCATCCCGCGCGAGGAGTGGAGCGCACCGGAGGTCCAGATCTTCTGGCCGTTGATGACCCACTCGTCCCCGTCGCGCTCCGCCCGGCACGAGGAGCTGGCCAGGTCGGATCCGGCACCGGGCTCGCTGAACAGCTGGCACCAGCCTTCGGTGCCGTGGGCAAGGGGCGGGAGCCAGCGCTTCTTCTGCTCCTCGGTGCCGTGGGTCATGGTGACGGGCGCGCCCATGAGCACGCCGAGGCCGGTGGGGCCGCTCAGCACGTCGGCATCACCGAACGCTCGCAGGATCTCGTTCTGCTCGCGTTGGGATGCGTCCCGGCCGAACCATTCCGTGGGCCAGCGCGGGAAGGAGAGCCGGGCATCCGACATGCGGCGCCACCACTCGCGCAGGGTGATCGATTCGTCCCAGTTCTTCGCGATCCAGTCGCGCGTCTCTTCGTAGGTCATGTCGGGTTTTCCGTGCGGGATGGCGGTCAGTCGAGGGTGACACCCAGATGGCGCAGCGCGATGGACGAGTACACGGCCGCACCGCGGCGCATGTGCTCCTCCTCGTACATCGCCCGGTTCGAGTGGTTGGGTGCGGCCTTCATGATGTCCATCCCCTCGGGCATGAGACCGAGGAACATCATCGAGCCCTTCACGCGGTTCAGCACGTAGCTGAAGTCCTCCGCACCCATCACCGGGTTGTCCATGATGCGCACGTTCCGGTCACCGGACACCGCCGTCGCGACATCGGCGGCGAACATTGCGTAATCGGCGTCGTTCACGGTGACGTCGTAACCGATGTGCAGGTCCACCTCGGCCTCCATGCCGTGCGCCGCGGCGATTCCCTCGGCGACGCGGCGGAGTCCGTCGTGGATGAGCGTGCGGGTGCGCTCGCTGACGGCGCGCATGGTGCCGTTGATCATCGCGGTCTCGGGGATGACGTTGCTGGTGGTGCCCGTGTGGATCTGGGTGACGGTGATGACGCCCGGGTCGAACACGTCGATGCGCCTTGTCACCAGTGTCTGCAGCGCCTGGACGATCTCGCAGGCGACGGGCACGGGGTCGAGCGTGAAGTGCGGCGCGCTGCCGTGGCCGCCGCGGCCCTTCACCGTGATGGTCATCGAATCGCTGGACGCCATGATGGTGCCGCCCTTCAGGCCCAGGAAGCCGCCGGGGATGTTGGATGCTGCGTGGATGGCGAACGCGCCGGTGACGGGCGAGTCGGTGCCCACGTCGAGCAGTCCCTCCGCGAGCATCTCGCTCGCGCCGTTGTAGCCCTCCTCGCCGGGCTGGAACATGAACAGCACCCGACCGGGGATGTCCGCCTGGCGCGCCGACAGGATCTTCGCCGCACCCATGAGCATTGCGGTGTGTGTGTCGTGGCCGCACGCGTGCATCGCGTTCTCCACCTGGGACTTGAAGGCGACGTCGGTGTCCTCCGGCATGGGGAGAGCGTC
>RFZO01000026.1 GCA_009920715.1 Actinomycetota bacterium
GCGTGCCTCCCCGATGACTGCCCCGTCGACACGTCGTTCGTGCTCGTCTGCTCCAACCCACCGGTGCGGATCGGGAAGGAGAGCCTCCACGACCTGCTCCTCCGGTGGTTCGCGCGCATCTCACCGGGCGGCCGGGCGCTGCTGGTGGTGGGTCGCCACCTCGGGTCGGACTCGCTGCAGAGATGGCTGGGGTCGAAGGGGTTCCCGGCGACCAGGTTGTCGAGCGCGAAGGGTTTCCGCGTGCTCGAGGTCAGACCCGCGGAGGGTTGACCGCGACGCGCACCCGACCGTCAACGGTCGCGCGCACAGACTCCACGAACCCGAGCAGATCCGCGTGCGCGGCCGCCCTGGCGAGCACGACGCCCGCGTGCTCGGCCCACTCCACACCCGGAATGTTCGGGATGACTGCTGCGTCAGTGCCCTCCGGGAGCGTTATCTCCGCGACGGACACGAACGGGGCAAGACCCAGCGACCGGGCCGTGGCGGTGTCGGCACGCAACCAACCCGCGACGTCACCGGCAACGACCGCAGCCAGCAACGGATGCGCGGGCTGGCGGGTCTGGATGATGATGCGCCCGGCGCCCCCGACGATCCGCGACGCCCGCGCAACGGACGCGAGGACCTCGCGCCCGCTCGACATGCGCGGCGCCGAGAGATCGCGGTCGATGTCGAGGAACACCACGGTGGCGGCCGACGACACCCTGTGCAGCAGTGCGTCGGTGCCCACGTAGACCTCCGCCTCGCCGCCCGTGCCCACGGTTGATGCCGTCACTTCCCGCACGGGGAGCCGTGAGTTCGCCGCGAGTTCGTCGCGCAGTTTCGCCGTGCCGGATCGGACTGTTGCGAGCGCAGTGCGGCCGCAACCACCGCAGGCCGGCACGCGGGAGTTGGCGCACACGGGACACACGAGGGCACCGTCCACCAGCGCCTCGGCCGCCGAGCACGCCGGGCACGTCTGCAGCGCGCGGCACGACCTGCACGCGAGCATGCGGGCGGAACCCTTGGTGTTGAGGATGCACAGCGTCGAGCGCTCCGAGTTGCGCACCGCCCCGAGCAGTTGCTCTGTGAGGAGCGACGAGCGCACCGGCACCTGCGAGAGGTCCGTCACCTCGATCGCTGGCCAGCCTCCGCGTTCCACCGCCCGCATGACCGGACCGTGGAGCATCTCCGACCTGGCGGATGGACACGGGGAGGTGAGCACCACGGGGACCCCGGCCCTCCTCCCTCTCTCGACGGCAACTTCCGGCGCCCACCACGTGGGCACCCTCTCCTCGTGGAGGGACTCCTCGTGCTCGTCGATCACGACGATCGCGGCAAGACCAGTGCAACCGGCGAGAACGGCGGAGCGCGCCCCGATGACCACATCCACGCCAGCGACCGCCGCGTCAACCTGGTCGGGAAGCTCGGCGGTGGTGAGCCCCCTTCGCCGCAGTGCTGCGGCGCCCAGCCTGGCCATGCGTTGCGTGGGACACACGACGAGGACGCTCCCCAGCGCCGTCGCCGCGTGGACGGCGGAGAGGGCCGATGCAAGCGGTGGGACGTCGATGACTCCCCCGCGGGACGGCAGGGCCCGGAACGCGCTCGACACGTCGTCATCGACCGGGGACGGTCGGCCGTGACGGGGCTGCGCCGCACGCGCCCGCTTGCGGTCGGGGCTGGCCGACCGGAGCACGTTCCGCAGGGGCCCCGCCCAGTTCTGCGCCACCCAGGCGCACAGGTCGACGACGTCCTCCGCCACGCCGAGTCCGGCGATGTCGACCAGCGGGGACAACCTCTCGGCGGGGAACTCGTCGAAGCCCGCCGTCTCCGCATTGCCCGTGGCGACGATCCACCCGTCGACGCGCCGTCCGTTCAGGTCGATGCGCACGATCGCCCCGGGCCGCGCGCGCCCGGCGAGCTGCGGCGGGACGAGATAATCGAACTGGCGGTCTATCCCCGTGACATCGGGGACGACCCTCGCGACGAGAGGTGCCGGGGTCAGAGCTTCACGGCCGACTTGAAGTCGGCGAGGCGCGAGAGCTTCTCCCACGTGAACTCGGGCTCGTTGCGCCCGAAGTGACCGTAGGCGGCCGTCTTCTTGTAGATGTTGCGCTTGAGGTCCAGGTCGCGCACGATGGCGGCGGGGCGCAGGTCGAACACCTGGCGCACCGCGTCCTCGATGGACTCCTCGCTCACGTTGTTGGTGCCGAAGGTCTCGACGAGGATGCTGACCGGGTGGGCCACGCCGATGGCGTAGGCAACCTGCACCTCGCAGCGCGACGCGGCACCGGAGGCCACCACGTGCTTTGCGACCCACCGCGCCGCGTACGCCGCGGACCGGTCGACCTTGGACGGGTCCTTGCCCGAGAACGCACCGCCGCCATGGCGGCCCATGCCGCCGTACGTGTCGACGATGATCTTGCGGCCGGTGAGGCCGGTGTCGGCGTGGGGCCCGCCGAGCACGAACTTGCCCGTGGGGTTCACGAAGATCGACGGGTTGTCGCCCGCGAACTGCGCGGGAATGGTGGGCATGATGACGCTCTCGATGAGGTCGGGCCGGATGGTGGTGTCGCGGTCGACCCCGTCACCGTGCTGCGTGGAGATGAGCACCGTGCGCAGCGAGACGGGCCGTCCGTCCTCGTAGTCGAAGGTGACCTGGGTCTTGCCGTCAGGCCGCAGGTACGGAACGAGACCGCTCTTGCGCACCTCGGTGAGGCGCTCCGCGAGGCGGTGCGCCAGCCAGATGGGCAGCGGCATGAGGTCGACCGTCTCGTCGCACGCGTACCCGAACATCATTCCCTGGTCACCGGCGCCCTGGCTGTTCAGGATGTCCTCGCCGCTCTTGCCGGCCCGGATCTCCTCGGAGACGTCGACGCCCTGGGCGATGTCGGGGCTCTGCGCGTCGAGCGCCACCATGACGCCGCACGTGTTGCCGTCGAAACCGAACGCCGCGTTGTCGTAACCGATGCCGTTGATGGTGTCGCGCGCGATGGCCGGGATGTCCACGTACGCATCAGTGGTGATCTCGCCGGACACGACGCACAGTCCGGTTGTGAGGAGCGTCTCGCAGGCGACGCGGGCGTTGGGGTCCTTCTCGAGGATGGCGTCGAGGACGGAGTCGGAGACCTGGTCGGCCATCTTGTCGGGGTGACCCTCGGTCACGCTTTCTGACGTGAAGGTGAACTTTCTCACTGGAACTCCTGGTGTGTCGGGGCGCCCGTGGGCTACCCGCGGACCTGCACAACGCTATCCAATAGGTGGACCGCGACGGAGCGTTTCGAGGCGAGGGACACCGACTTCTGCCCGCCTGTGGACAAGTAGATGGTGACCGCGTTGGTGTCGTGGCCGAAACCGACGCCGGGCGCCGACACGTCGTTCGCGACAACCATGTCCAGGTTCTTGCGGCGCAACTTGTCCAGGGCGTTCGACTCGAGGTCGTCGGTCTCGGCGGCAAAGCCCACGAGGGTCTGGCCGGGCCGCTTCGCCGCACCGAGGCCCGCGAGGATGTCGGGCGTGGGCTCGAGGACGATCTCGGGCGCGCCGTCCCTCTTCTTCAGCTTCCCGTCGGCCGTGCGCACCGGACGGAAATCGGCGACTGCGGCTGTCATCACGATGACATCGGCTGAAGGGGCAAGAGTGTCGACCGCGGACTTCATCTGTGCCGCCGTCTCGGCGCACACCACGGTGACGCCGGGAGGAACCGGCAGGTCGACGGTGGACACCAGGGTCACGCGCGCTCCCCGCTCGGCGGCAACTGCGGCGACCGCATAGCCCTGCTTGCCGCTGGAGCGGTTGGCGATGACCCGCACCGCGTCGATCGGCTCGCGTGTGCCGCCGGCCGTGACCACGACGTGCAGACCCTCCATGTCCCGTGATGCACCGAGCACCTCCGCCGCGGCCGCCACGATGCGGGCCGGGTCGGCCAGACGGCCGGCACCGGAGTCGCCGCCGGCAAGACGGCCGGACTCGGGATCGAGCACGCGGACACCGCGCGCGCGGAGGACCGCCAGGTTGTCCTGCACGGACGGGTGCTCCCACATCTCGGTGTGCATCGCGGGGCACACCAGCACCGGTGCCCGCGTCGCGATGAGAGTGGCCACGAGCAGGTCGGCCGAGTAGCCGGTTGCGTAGGCCGAGAGCACCCGGGCCGTGGCCGGCGCGACGATGACCAAGTCGGCGGACTGGCCGAGCCGTGTGTGGGGAATAGCCGAGTCGTCGTCCCACAGCGAGGTGTGCACCCTCTCCGACGAGAGTGCCGAGAACGTGACGGGCCCGACGAAACGATGGGCATCCTCGGTCATGATGACCGACACGTGCGCTCCGGCGTCGACGAGACGACGGCACACCTCCACCGATTTGTAGGCGGCGATGCCGCCCGCGACGCCGAGGACTATCCGCCGGCCGCTCAGGGTCGACATGGGATTGCGCCTATTCGGCGGCGTCCTCTTCTGTGCCGGGCTCGCCCTCGAGCTCACCGAACATCTCGGCGGCCTCTGCTTCCATCTCCTCGTAGTCGAGGCGCTCGGTCTTCACGATCTTGCCCGCGGCGATCTCCTCGAATGCGATGGAGAGCGGCTTGCGCGCGACCGACGACACCTGCGGCGGGATGGCGTGGCCGAGGCCCTCGCCGAGCTGGTTGAAGTAGGAGTTGATGCCGCGCGCGCGGTAGGAGGCGAGCGTGACGAGGGCGAACTTCGAGCCCTCGAGATCGGGGCGGCCGAGGAGGCTCTCGATCTGGGGATGGATCATCGAATCGTGCTGGCGGGACATGGGATGCTCCTCGAGGTAGGAGCCGTCAGGCTACCGACGCGAGGCCCGTGCCGCACCGACGAAATCCCTCAATTCCCGGGTCGCACGGGCAAGATCGTCGTTCACGATGACGAGATCGGCCAGCTCCCCGCCGAGCTTCTCCTCGTCCTCGGCCTTCCTCAACCGCTTCTCCACGTGATGCTGGGGGTCGCCGCGGCCGAGAAGCCTCCGTTGCTGTTCCTCCCGCGACGGCGGCATGACGAAGACGAGGAGTGCCTCGGGGTGACGCTGCTTGACCTGCTGCGCACCGTGCAGCTCGATCTCGAGCAGCACGTCGTGGTTGTCGTCCGGCGAGGGCATCGGGGATCCGTAGTAGTTCCCCAGGAACTCCGTCCACTCCAGGAAACCACCCGACGCGATCTTTGCCTCGAAGGATTCCCTGTCCACGAACACGTACGCATCCTCCGCCTCGCCCTCGCGGCGCGCGCGGGTGGTCCATGACCTGCTCACCCAGATGCCCGACTCGAGGCGCAGCAGTTCGTCGACCAGCGTTCCCTTCCCCGCCCCTCCGGGTCCGGACACGATGATGATCAACGGTTCAGGCACCGGCGCACCTGCACTCTGCCACCAACTCGGCCCTCTCCTCGGGACCCAGTTCCCCGATGCGGACCCGCGGGCCGAGGCCCACCCGTGCCATCAGGCGACGCCCCGCGACCTTGCCCAGGCACGGATGCACATCCAGGACCTTCACGACGTAGGCGTGCCCCACGTCCGGACGGGACAGGACGTCCGCGAGAACTCCCGATGCCCCCGCGGAGACAGCGGCGTCGATCTGGGTCCGCCACGCGCGGACCACGGCAAGGGCCCCTTCGCGTGCATCCATGGACGGATTGTAGTTGCGGCCCCCGTCGGTGCCGTGAACGCGACAGGTCAACGACGGGCCAGGCCCGCACCCGTCAGTTCAGACCACGATGTGACCCCGAGCCGGCGCGCCTCCCGGGCGGCGGAGCGGAGGACACGCAGTGCTGCATCGGGCCGGGCGAACGTCGCCGTGCCCACCTGCACCGCTTTCGCTCCGGCGAGCAGCATCTCCACCGCGTCCGTGCCGTTAGTGACGCCCCCGACACCGATGATGTCGAGCCCGCCGGCCGCAGTGGCGACGTCGTGCACCGCGCGCACGGCGATCGCGTGGATCGGGGGCCCGGACAGTCCTCCCCCACCGTTGCCGAGCGACGGCCTGCGGGTCTCGGGATCGATCTGCATGCCGAGCATGGTGTTGATGAGCGTCACCGCCGAGGCCCCCGAACCCGCGACCGCGGACGCGACCTCGGTGATGCGGTCCGTGTTGGCGCTGAGTTTCGCCCACACCGGGACTCGCGACTCGGAGACGACGGACCGCACGACCTCGGCACTGAGGGCGGGGTCATGGGCGAAGATGGAACTGCGCCCCTCGAGGTTCGGGCAGGACAGGTTGACCTCGACGGCTGCGATCCCGTCGTGGGGGGCGAGCATCGCGGCGGCCCGGCGGTAGTCATCGACCGACCTTCCCCAGATGCTCGCAACCGTGACCGCACCGGACGCGCGAAGGCGCGGGAGCGAGTGGGCGCACCACGCCTCGACACCCGGCCCCTCGAGACCGACCGCGTTTATCATCCCGCTCCCAGCGACGTGCACGCGCGGCGGCGGGTTACCGGCCCACGGGCCGTGGTAGAGGGACTTCACCACCACCGCGCCGATGAGGGAGAGGTCGAAGTAGGCACCGAGCTCGGTGTCGTGACCTGCCGTCCCCGATGCGGTCATCACCGGGTTGGCGAGTTCGACCCCGCCCACGGTGACCGTCCCGAGTCCCGACCAGGTGTCGCGCGCCATGTCAGGCCCTCCCGTGGAATTCCTGGAGTGACCGCACGGTGACCTCGGACTGCCTCTGCTCCACCAGGCCGTTCACCGCGGCGAGCGCGGCCTCGACGGTGGTCACCGAGGGGACCCGGTTCGCGTTGGCGGCCTTGCGGATTGCCTCGCCGTCCTCGCGCGAGCCGCGACCGTGCGGTGTGTTGACGACGAAACTGATCGCGCCTTTCGTGATGAGGTCGACCGCGTTCTCCATGCCCGAGCCGTCGTGCATCTGGGAGATCTTCCCGATGACCGTGTCCACGGGCTGGCCGAACTTGGCCAGGTACTCGGCGGTGCCGGTTGTGGCGGCAATCCCGAGACCGAGGTCGCGCAGCCGCTTGGCGACCACGAGCCCCGCCGGCTTGTCTGTGTCGTTGAGGGACAGGAAGACCAGACCCTCCGTGGGCAGGGTCGTGCCGGCCGCCGACTGGGACTTCACGTACGCGCGACCGAAGGACACGTCGATGCCCATCACCTCGCCCGTCGACCGCATCTCCGGGCCGAGCGCCGTGTCGACCTCCGGGAACCGGTTGAACGGGAGCACCGCCTCCTTCACGGAGACGTGGCCCCCCTGGACCGGATCCCGGAGCAGACCCTCGGTGCGGAGTTCCGCGAGCGTGGCGCCCAGCATCACGCGGCTCGCGACCTTCGCGAGCGGCACACCGGTCGCCTTGGCGACGAAGGGCACTGTGCGCGATGCGCGCGGGTTCGCCTCGATGACGTAGACCGCCGTGCCCATCACCGCGTACTGCACGTTGATGAGCCCCCGCACGTCTAGTGCATCCGCGATGGAGCGCGTGTACGCCTCGATGACCTCCACCACCCAGCGCGGGAGCGTCTGGGGCGGGATTGCACACGCACTGTCGCCCGAGTGCACGCCCGCCTCCTCCACGTGCTCCATGACCCCGCCGATGACGACCTCGCCCGTGTGGTCACGGATGGCGTCCACATCGACCTCGGTGGCGCCGGCGAGGAACCTGTCCACGAGAACCGGGCGCTCGGCGGAGAGCCCGCCCTCGCGGCCGAGCGTCCCGAACCGCGAGAGTTCCTCCATGGCCTTCTCGAGCGAGGGCACGTCGTGGACGATCTGCATCGCCCGGCCGCCGAGCACGTAACTGGGCCGGACCAGCACGGGGAATCCGACGCGGAGAGCGATGTCCTTCGCCTGCGCGACGTCAACCGCCGTTCCGCCCGGGGGCTGCGGGATGGACAGCCTGTTGCACAGGTCGTTCCACTTCTCCCTGTCCTCCGCGAGGTCGATCGACTCGGGCGACGTGCCCGCGACGAGTTCGCGCGGGATCTGGCCGGACAGCTTCAGCGGGGTCTGTCCGCCGAGACTGACGATCACCTTCGGTGGCTTGCCCCCGGCAGCGCGCGTCTCGGCCGCGATGACGTTCAGGACGTCCTCCTTGGTCAGCGGCTCGAAGTAGAGCCGGTCGGAGGTGTCGTAATCGGTGGACACAGTCTCGGGATTGCAGTTCAGCATGACCGTCTCGAAGCCCGCGTCGCGGAGGGCGAAACTGGCGTGCACGCAGCAGTAGTCGAACTCGATTCCCTGGCCGATGCGGTTGGGTCCAGAACCGAGGATGAGCACCCGGTCGCGCGGGGACTCCCGCACCTCGTCCTCGTCCTCCCAGCTCGAGTAGTGGTACGGGGTGTTCGCGGCGAACTCGGCACTGCACGTGTCGACCGTCTTGAACGTGGGGAGCACGCCGGCGGCCTCGCGGAGCCCGCGCACCCGCGACTCGTCGGTGCCGGTGAGGTGGGCGATCTGGGCATCCGAGAAACCCAGGCGCTTCGCCCTGCGCCACTGCGGACGGCCGAATGCGGCGGGGTCGGCACCCTCGAGGACCTTCCGTTCCTCGACGATCATCTCCATCTGGTCGACGAACCACGGGTCGATGCGCGTGGCGCGCTGCACCTCGTCGGTGAGGCCACGACGGATGGCCTCGCCGACCTGGAAGATCCGCTCGGGCGTGGGGACGGCCGCGCGGGCGAGCAGTTCGGCGTCGGTCATCGCGTCGAACGCCTTCTCCCCCGGGTCGCCGTTCAGCCCCAGACGGCCCTGCTCGAGCGACCTCAGCCCCTTCTGCAGGCTCTCGGGAAAAGTGCGCCCGATGGCCATTGCCTCGCCCACGCTCTGCATCTGCGTGCCGAGCACACCGGAGGTGCCGGGCAGCTTCTCGAAGGCCCACCGCGGGATCTTGGTGACGACGTAGTCGATGGTGGGCTCGAAGGAGGCGGGGGTCATCCTGGTGATGTCGTTCGGGATCTCGTCGAGCGTGTAGCCGACCGCGAGCTTGGCCGCGATCTTGGCGATGGGGAACCCCGTGGCCTTGGACGCGAGTGCGGACGAGCGCGACACGCGCGGGTTCATCTCGATGACGACCATCTCGCCGTTCTCCGGGTTCAGGGCGAACTGGACGTTGGAGCCGCCGGTCTCCACCCCCACGCGGCGGATGCAGGCGAAGGCCGCGTCGCGCATGGCCTGGTACTCGACGTCGGACAGGGTCTGGGCCGGCGCCACAGTGATGGAGTCGCCGGTGTGCACACCCATCGGGTCGAAGTTCTCGATGGAGCAGATGATGACGCAGTTGTCCTTGCGGTCGCGCATCACCTCGAGCTCGTACTCCTTCCAGCCGACGATCGACGTCTCGATGAGGATCTCGCTGATGGGGCTGGCGTCCAGCCCGTTGCGGGCGACGTGCCGGAACTCCTCCATCGTGTTCGCGATTCCCGTGCCGCGGCCGCCCAGGATGTAGGCGGGGCGGATGATGACGGGGAGGCCGATCTCGGCGAGAACCGCATCAGCCTCCTCCATGGTGTGCGCGATGCCGCTGCGCGGCACGCTGAGACCGATCTCGAGCATGGCCTGCTTGAACTTGTCGCGGTCCTCTGCCGTTGCGATCGCCTCGGCGTTCGCCCCGATCAACTCGGGCGTGCCCGGGACGCCCACGAGCCCGCGCCCGTGGAGCGCCATGGCCAGGTTGAGACCCGTCTGGCCGCCGAGTGTCGGCAGCACTGCGTCGGGTTTCTCGCGCTCGATGATGCGGGCGAGGATCTCCGGTGTCAACGGCTCGATGTACGTGCGGTCGGCGAAGTCCGGGTCGGTCATGATCGTGGCGGGATTGGAGTTCGCGAGCACCACCCGGTACCCCTCGGACTTCAGGACACGACAGGCCTGCGTGCCCGAGTAGTCGAACTCGCACGCCTGGCCGATCACGATCGGGCCTGACCCGATGATGAGGATGTTCTCGAGGTCGTCGCGGCGCGGCATCAGTTGTTCTCCATGAGTTCTGCGAATCGGGCGAAGAGGTAGCGGCTGTCGTGGGGACCTGGGCCTGCCTCGGGGTGGTACTGCACGCTGAACGCGCGGTGCCCGACGAGGCGCATCCCCTCGTTCGTCATGTCGTTGAGGTTGACATGGGTGATGTCGGCCACCCCGGCCAGCGAGTCCGGGTCGACGCAGAAGTTGTGGTTCTGGCTGGTGATCTCGACCGACCCTGTCGCGATGTTGCGCACCGGGTGGTTGCCGCCGTGGTGCCCGAACGGGAGCTTGAAGGTGTGCCCGCCGAACGCGCGCGAGAGCAACTGGTGCCCGAGACAGATGCCGAAGGTGGGCACGCCTGCCTCCACGATCGCGCGGATGGCGCCGGTTGCCCCCGAGACCATCTCCGGGTCACCCGGGCCGTTCGAGAGGAAGACGCCGTCGGGTGACATGGCGAGCACTTCCTCGGCGGGCGTGGACGCGGGGACCACGCGCACCGTCGCGATGTCCGAGAGACAGCGCAGGATGGTGGACTTGATCCCGAAGTCGTACGCGACAACGGAGAACCTCCCGCCCGGCACCGTGTACGCCGAGGCTGTGGTGACCTCGGAGACCAGGTCGACCCCGGCGGTCCCGCGGTCGGCGCGCGCGGCAGCGAGCAACGTGGCCCCGTCCGCAGTGCCGAAGGCCCCGCGGAGCGAGCCCGCATCGCGCAGGATGCGGGTGAGACGCCGCGTGTCGAGTCCCGCGATGCCGGGGAGCCCGTTCGCGTCGAGCATGGCGTCGAGGTCGTCGGTCGCCCGCCAGTTGCTGCGGCGCCGGGCGAGCTCGCGCACGATGACGCCGCGGGCGAACGTCCCCCGCGACTCGTTGTCGGCCGCCGTGGTGCCGTAGTTGCCGATGTGGCTGGTGGTGAAGGTGATGATCTGCCCCGCGTACGAAGGGTCGGTTATCACTTCCTGGTAGCCGGTCATGGTGGTGTTGAACACGACCTCCCCGGCGGCGATGCCCTCCGCGGGCGCCCTGCCGATCGCCTCGCCCTCGAAGACCGAGCCGTCCTCGAGAACCAACTGTGCCTGTGTGACTGCCGATGTCATGCGAGTGCCTTCCTGTCCCTGACGACCACCCGGCCGTCGTGAATCGTGTGCCTGTTGCGGCCGCGAAGTTCCATCCCGTGGTACGGGGTGTTCGTGCTGCGGCTCGCGAGCGCGTGGCGCGAGACGGTCCACACCTCCGACGTGTCCCACACCGCGATGTTCGCGGGCTCGCCCGGTGCGACCGGACGTCCGTGGCGGTCGTCGATGCCGGCGATGCGGGCGGGGTTCCACGACATCAGCTCGCACAGCCTCTCCGGTGCGGGCGCCACCGCGGTGACGAGCACGCCGAGCGCGGTCTCGAGCCCGAGCATCCCCGGGGGCGCCTGGTCGAGCGGCAGTTCCTTCGCGTGGGCGGCATGGGGCGCATGGTCCGTGGCGACCGCATCGATGGTGCCGTCGGCGACACCCTGCTTCAGTGCCTCGATGTCCCCGCGGGTGCGCAGCGGCGGGTTCACCTTGAACACCGGGTCCCACCCCGCGAGCAGTTCGTGGTCGAGGGCGAGATGGTGGGGCGTCACCTCGGCCGTGACGGGGAGACCGTCGGCCTTGGCCCTGCGGACCAGCTCGACGCTTCCCGCGGTGGAGAGGTGGAGGAAATGCATCGGTGCCCCCGTGAGACGGACCAGCTCGATGTCACGGTGCAGCATCAGCTCCTCCGCGAGAGCGGGCCAGCCCGGCACACCCATCGCCGAGCAGCACGAGCCCTCGTGCATCACGGCGCCCTCCGTGAGACGGGACACCTCGCAGTGCTGGGCAAGTGTGACACCCAGGTCCCGCGCGTACTCGAGCGCGCGACGCATGAGGAGCGGGTCCTGCACGCCGTTGCCGTCGTCGGTGAAGATCCGCACGCCGGCCGCCGCCAGCGAGGCATACGGCGCGAGTGCGGTACCCGCCCTGCCCACGGTGATGCAGCCCGCGGGATGGACGTCAACGAGCCCGGCCCGTCTCCCCTGTTCCCTCACGAACTCCACCACCATCACGGAATCCTGGGCGGGGTCGGTGTTCGGCATCGCCACGACGGCCGTGTACCCGCCGAGGGCCGCCGCCCGGCTGCCCGTCTCGATCGTCTCTGCCTCCTCCTTGCCCGGCTCACGGAGGTGGGTGTGCAGGTCCACGAAGCCGGAGGACACGTGGCAGCCGGTCGCGTCGAGGACGTCATCCCCGTCGAGGCCCTGCCCGACCTCCACGACCAGTCCGTCGACGATGGCGACATCGGCCGGCGCAACCGCGCCGGGATTCACCACGGTGCCGCCCTTCACCACGATCCGCTTCTTCTGCGCCATCACTGTCCTCCTTCGTTGCGCGACCGCAGTGCGCGGCGTCGACATTTCGTCCCTGTGTTCACGAGTCCCCCCGTTCGAGCCCCGCTGCGGCACCGCCGAGGAGCGAGAAGAGCACCGCCATCCGGACGGACACGCCGTTCGCCACCTGGGCGAGGATCCTCGACCCGGGAAGGTGCGAGGGGTCGACGAGCATCTCCACGCCCCTGTTCATCGGGCCCGGGTGCATCACGAGGGAGTGCGCGGGCAGGCGCGCGGCCCGGGCCGGATCAAGCCCGAAACGCGCCGAGTACTCCCCCAGTTCGGGCACGAGCGCGGAATCCATGCGCTCCCTCTGCATCCGCAGCATGTAGAGGACGTCGCACTCCCCGACCACGTCGTCGATCCCGTGGGCCACCGCGACGCCCCCCGGCAGACCGCCCGCCGGGAGCAGCGTGGACGGAGCGACGGCCGTGACGCGGGCACCGAGCTTCACGAAGACGTCCATGCAGCTGCGCGCCACGCGCGAGTGCTTGATGTCGCCGACGATGGCGATGTGCCGGCCCTGCATGGTGTTCCCGTCGCCGAACGACCGGGTGACCGTGAACGCGTCCAGCAGGGCCTGCGTGGGGTGCTGGTGCCATCCGTCGCCGGCGTTGATGACCACCGCGTCGGTCCACTGCGTCACCGCCTCGGGGACCCCGCTCGACTTGTGCCGCACGACGAAGGCGTCGACCCCCATCGCGGACAGCGTCTCGATGGTGTCACGCAGGCTCTCGCCCTTGTTCAGGCTGGAGGTGGATGCGCTGAACGTCATGGTGTCGGCCGACAGCCGCTTGGCCGCTGTCTCGAAACTGAGCCTCGTGCGGGTGCTGTCCTCGAAGAAGACGCTCGCGACGGTGCGGCCCCGCAGCGCCGGCACCTTCGGGACGGGCCGCGAGTTGATCTCGGCCATGTGGTCGGCAACATCGAGCAAGTTGCCGATTTCCGCGGCATCGAGCCCGGCGGTGGTGATCAGGTGCTTCATCCCGCGCTCACCTCCATGGTCGTGGAGATGACGACGCCGTCCGGCCCGACGGTCACGTCGTCGGCCATGTGCGTGGGCACGTTCTTGCCGACGTAGTCAGGGCGGATGGGCAGCTCGCGGTGCCCGCGGTCGACGATCACGGCGAGCTGGACCGCACGGGGGCGTCCGTGGTCGTTCAGCGCCTCGAGCGCTGCCCGCACGGTGCGGCCCGTGTAGAGGACGTTGTCGACCAGCACCACCGTGGCCCCGGTGAGGTCGCACGGCACCGATGTTGGCGCGGCGGGGACCACGGGTCGGAGCGAGATGTCGTCGCGGTACATGGACACGTCCACCGTCCCGAGGGCAACGGTGCGGCCCTCCTCGATGACGGAGATGTTCGCGGCGATCTGCTCGGCGATCCACACCCCTCCGGTCTGGATGCCGATCACGACAAGCGCCCCCGCGTCGCGGTTGCGCTCGACGATCTCGTGGGAGATGCGCGTGACCGCGCGACGGATGTCGTCGGCGTCGAGGATGCGCGTCTCGCGGTGGGCGGAAGGAGGGTTCACCGCGGCGGCGTGGTCGATCGGTTCCCGGGCAAGAAAAACGCCCCGCTGGCGGGGCGTGCGTGCGTCGATGGATTGTCCATGCGTGTGTCCTTCCGTTCGGGCCTCACGGGACCCGTTTTACGGTCACTGCGATGCTACACCACACAGTGCGGTTTGGCGAGGGAGTCGTCAGGGGGCCTGCCCCGCCCCCTTCGACCCGCCCAGCCTGCGGAAGACGGCCCAGTGGTCGTTGCGGGCGACCGTCTCGAACCCGCCGGCGATCTTTCCCCAGTCCCGGCTCATGTCCTCGTCCATCGAGAGCGGGAGCACCACGTACTCGACGAGGTCGGCGCGCGGGTCCCTGGTGCCTTCGAGGCTGATGTCGGTGCCGTAGAGGACCACCCTGAAGGGGTTGGGGAACTGGTACACGTGGACCCTGTGCGCCATGTGCGGGGCGAGCGAGTGGTAGACGGACACAGGGGCACCATCCGGCACCTCCTTGATGATGTCCCTCGCCGCGACCGCCACGGGGTGCGAGGCAGGCCAGTGCGCGATCTCGTTGCGTGACCCGGGCAGCGCCGTCCACAGGATGGCGGACACGAGGGTGCAGAGGGCGACGACTGTGACGGCGAGCGGGCGCGAGTTGCGGTGCAGCCGGGCGGTCCCGATGACCGTGGCGAACGCGAGAGCCGGCACGGCAACCAGGGAGTAGTGGTAGCCGATGTGGAACTGGTACCAGAAGTTGCTCACGATGTTGCCGGTGATGACGACTGCGCTCACCGCGGCCACCTCGGGGGCGAGCAGCAGGACGGGGCCGAAGGGCACGAACATCTGCCACAGGTAGAAGAGCCGGCCCTCGCCGGACAGGTACGAGAGGACATTGCCGGGGTTCGTGACGCTCTCCCTGAGGAAGCCCCCGACACCGCCGAAGGGGATGCGCCAGCCGTTGCGCGTGGGCGTGCCGATGAGCGAACGCATGAGGAGGAACATCCCGGCGAGCGACGCGCCGATGGCGGCCACCGCCGTGATCGCACCGCGCCGCCTCTCCCCCCGCAGCATCAGCAGGAGACCGAGAGGCACGAGCACGAGCGACACGTCCTCCTTCACCGAGGCGCACAGCACCACTGCCACCCAGTACAGGCGCCACCGGCGCTCGAACATGGCGAACAGCGCGAGCGGGAGGAAGAGCCCGAGGAACGAGTCGGGGTGGAAGTTCTCGAGGTTCGTCCCGTTCACCGCGGGGTTCAGCAGCCATGTCGAACCGATCACCACCGGCATCACCTGCCCGCCCAGGCGGCGGCGCGCGAGGAAATAGAGGGGAAGGGCGCCGGCTGCCACCACGAACGACTGGATGGCAAGCAGCGTCTCGGTGCCGGGGACGACCCAGTAGAACGGCACAACGAGGAACATCACGAGCGAGGCATGGTCGCCGAGGAGATTCCTCCCCATGAGCGTCACGAACGGCGCCCTGAACCGGGAGAGCAGCCACGTTCCCTGGTCGTAGAGCCCGACGTCGTACGAGGAAGTGCCGAGACCGCGGTGGATGTCCCATTGCAGTCGTGTGGTCCACACCGCGTGGAGCGCGACGAGCAGGACCATCACGGCGGTCGCCGCGGCGGGCCTGCGCATCCGACCCCCGGGAATCACGGCCGCGTCACGCCCCGTCGGGCCGCGCCTCGCGGGCGACGGCCGCCAGCACCCCGTTCACGAAACGCCCGGAGTCATCGGTGGAGAAGCGCTTGGCCAGCTCGACTGCCTCGTCGATGACGACCGCAGTGGGGACTTCTGCGCGCGACGTCAGTTCGAAGACGCCCATGCGCAGGATCGCCCTGTCGAGGACCGGCATCCGCTCTATGGTCCAGCCCTTGGCGTGGCGCGAGATGGCCTCGTTGAGACTGTCCATGGCGGCCTCGACGCCGTCGACGAGAAGCGACGTCAACTCCTCGGACACGACCGACCGCTCACCCAGGAGCACGGCGACGGGCACCGACCGCTGCTCGGCCTCGTACAGGAGCATGACGGCCTGCTCGCGCGCCTCTGTGCGGGCGTCGTGGCGGCGCGGAGTGCCGTTGCCCCCGGACATCAGACGCGCGTGATGTAGTCGCCGGTGCGGGTGTCGACCTTCACCTTGTCGCCGGGGTTGACGAAGAGCGGCACCTGGATGACCTTGCCGGTCTCGAGCGTGGCCGGCTTGCGCGCGCCGCTGACCCTGTCGCCCTGGACGCCCGGTTCGGTCTCGGCGATCGTGAGCTCGGCTGACGCCGGGATCTCGACGGACACGATCTCGCCCTGGTAAGTGGCGATGATGGCCACTGCGGACTCCACCAGGTAGTCCGCGGCGTCGCCGAGCGCGGCGGGGCGCACCGTGGTCTGGTCGTAGGACTCGGTGTCCATGAAGACGAAGTCGTCACCGTCCTTGTAGAGGAACTGCATGTCGCGCTTCTCGAGGATGGCCTGCTCGACCTTGATGCCGGCGTTGAACGTCTTCTCGAGGAGGTTTCCGTTGCGGAGGTTGCGCAGCTTGGTGCGAACGAACGCGCCGCCCTTCCCCGGCTTGACGTGCTGGAACTCGACGACCGTGAACAGGCCGTTGTCGAGCTCGAGGGTGATTCCGTTCTTCAGGTCGTTCGTGCTGATGGCGGGCATGACAGTTCCTTGGGGGTGTGGGTGAGGATTCGGCAACCGGATGCGGTCACCTCGACGAGGTCCTCGATGCGGACCCCGCCGACCCCCACACGATAGAGCCCGGGCTCCACCGTCACCACCTCCCCGGCCGCG
The DNA here is from genome assembly GCA_009920715.1 of Actinomycetota bacterium. Classification (GTDB taxonomy): domain Bacteria; phylum Actinomycetota; class Acidimicrobiia; order Acidimicrobiales; family Ilumatobacteraceae; genus UBA2093. The sequence continues at coordinate 16,575 of RFZO01000026.1, forward strand.
AGCACCTCGGTGCAGGACGGCCCCATGATCGGGGTCTCGTGGATGACCAGGCCTACTCCGTGCCCCGTGCCGTGCAGGTACTCGTGTTCCGTCCCGTGCCGCCGGTACACGGCCCGCACCGCATCGTCGACGGAAGCTCCTGCGGCTCCCCCGCGCACTGCCGCGAGTCCGGCTGCCTGCGCCTCGGCGACGACGGCATGCATCACCCTCAGTTCCTCCGCGACGTGACCGACCGCGACCGTGCGGGTCATGTCGGAGCGGTATCCGCCCACCTCCGCGCCCATGTCGATCACGACCATGTCCCCGTCCGCTATCACCCGGCGCGATGGTTCGTGGTGCGGACGGGCCGCGTTCGGGCCCGACGCCACGATGGTGGGGAACGAGACGTCGTCCGCGCCCAGGCGGTCCATCTCGTCGTCGATGCGCCGCTTGACCTCTGCCTCGGTGCGGCCGGCGAGGCCGTCCCCCACGACGGACTGCATCGCGGAATCAGCGATGGCGGCGGCCCGCTCGATCAGGGCGAGTTCGTCCGCGTCCTTCACGCGCCGCAGCGAGGGGACCGGGCTGTTCCCGCGCACGACCGTCACGGATGCGGCGAACTCGTCCATGAACGCGGCAGTGACGGCGTGCGGGTCGACCGACACGGCGCGGCCGCCGGCAACCGCCGCGAGCGCCGCCACGAGTTTCGCCCCGCCCGTGATGCGCACGATCTCAACGTCCCGGCCGGCTGTCTCCTCCGCGGCCCGTTCGTGGTACCTGCCGTCGACGAGCAGAACCACGCGCCCTTCCGACGACACCATGGCGGCGGAGGTGCTGCCGGAGAAACCTGTGAGCCAGCGCACGTCCTCGCGCGGGGAGACGAGCAGCCAGTCGGCCGTCAGGCCGTCCGCCACTCGGGCGGCGCGCGACGGCATCATCCGAGCAGGGCGACCGCGGTGTGCGCTGCCACGTCGTAGCCGAGCCCCCCGAAGCCGGCGATGGTGCCGTTCACCACGGGTGCGATCACGCTGGTGTGACGGAAGCTCTCGCGCGCACCGGGGTTCGAGATGTGGACCTCGATCTTCGGGCCGTCGAACGCCCTGAGGGCGTCGTGGAGCGCCCACGAATAGTGGGTCAGTGCCCCCGCATTGATGATGATCGCGCCGTGGGCGGCCCTTGCCCCCTGCACGGCGGAGACGATCTCCGACTCGGAATTGGAAAGGAACGAGTCGACGGCGACCCCCGAACGCTCGGCCACCGCCCTCACGCGACCCACGTGGTCATCCACCGTGTCGGTGCCGTACGTCTGCGGCTCGCGCTCGCCGAGGAGGTTCAGGTTGGGCCCGTGGATCACCAGGATGCTGCGCGGCGCCATGTGTCCACCGTAGCCCCGCCGCACGTGGCGGGTCAGGAGTTTTCCGCGAGGAAGTCCCCGTACGCCGCCTCGAGCACGCCGACAGGCACGTCAGGAACGACCTGAAGCCCGGCCGGGGAGTCGAGAACGAACGTCAGGGACGACAGCGCCTTCTTGTCCCTGCCCATCTCCTCGACCAGTTCCCCGAACGGTATGGACGGGGGCATCCGCACATCGAGCCCGTACGTGCCTCGCACGACCTCGTAATGCTGTGCGAGCCGCTCCTCCCCGATGCGTCCCATGCGCACCGCGAGGTGAGCGGCGAACAGCAGGCCGAGCGCGACGGCCTCGCCGTGTGCGATGGAGTACGCCGTGAGCGACTCGACGGCATGCCCGAGGGTGTGGCCGTAGTTGAGGAGTGCGCGCTCGCCCCCCTCCCGCTCGTCCGCCTCCACGATGCGCGCCTTGATCTCGACGGCCCGCGCGATGCGGCCCGAGAGGTCGAGCGAGGCGAGGTCCTCCCGCGCGATGAAGTGGTACTTCGCAAGTTCTCCGGAGCCGCACCGGTGCTCGCGCTCGGGGAGCGTGCCGAGAGCGTCGAGGTCACATGCCACGGCGCTCGGCTGCCAGAACGCCCCGATGAGGTTCTTCCCCTCGGGGATGTTGACCCCGGTCTTGCCGCCGATCGCGGCGTCGACCATGCCGAGCAGCGTGGTGGCCACGTGCATGACGCGAGTGCCCCGGTGGTACGAGGCGGCGGCGAAGCCTGCGACGTCGGTGACCATGCCGCCACCCACTCCGACCACGAGGTCATTGCGGGTGAGACCCGCCCGGGAGAAGGCGCGGCACAGGGTCTCCACGGTGGCCATCGACTTGTGGTCCTCCCCCTCCCCGATGAGGTGCAGGGACACATCAAGCCCCGCGAACGAGGGGATGAGCCCGGCGGGGACGGAATCCTGCGTGACGACCGCGACGCGACGGACCGAAGCAGGGACGACGGCGGCGAGCTCGCGGCGGGCGCCCGTCCCGACGAAGACCGGGTACGACGTGTGGCCCACGTTCACTGTGACGGTGCGCATGTCACCCATTCGTACCACCCTCTTCCCCCGCACGCACGGAGTACCTCTCCGCGACGTCGCGGGCGACCTCGTCGACACTTCGTCCGGTGGTGTCCACGACCTCGTCCGCGACCTCCGCGTACAGCGGCGAGCGCTCCTCGTGCAGACGCATGAGGGCAGCCCTCGGGTCGGCATCGAGCAACGGGCGGTGACCGCCGCGCGCGACACGCTCGACGAGTGCGTCGGGTTCCGTGTGCAACCACACCACCCATGCCGCACCCGAGCGCCGGGCATCGTTCAGGGCAC
>RFZO01000251.1 GCA_009920715.1 Actinomycetota bacterium
GTGTCGTTGGTGCTCTTCATCCGCGTCGAGCAACGGGTGCGCGATCCGTTGTTGCCGTTGCGTTGGTTGCGTACGCGCAACGTGGCCTATCCGGTGATGTCGCAGACTTTGGCGAATTTCGCCTACATGGGTGGCTTCCTGTTGGCCCCGCAAGTGCTCCGCGAAGTGATGCACTTCGACACCGCCAAGATCTCGTTCGTTGTCATCGCGCGCCCGTTGACCTTCGCTCTCGTGGCTCCGTTGGCCAGTCTCATCACCATTCGCGTGGGGGAGAAGGCAATGGGCATGGTGGGCGGAATGTGCGTGGTGATGTCGATGTTCATGTTCACCACCGTCGATTTTGGTTCGCCGTTGTTGGCGGTGTTGATTGCTCTCGGGTTGTCGGGCGCTGGTATCGGAATCGCGAGCCCGGCCATGACCTCGTTGGTGGCCAACGCGGTTGATGAAAGAGACTTGGGTGTGGCCGGCGCCATGCAACAGCTGATGACCCAGATGGGCGCGGTGTTCGGCTCGGTGGTGATGACCACAGTGCAGCAGGCCACATCCGATGGCGATCCGACCGCATCGTCGTTCGCCGCGGCGTTCTACGTGGCGATGGGCGTGGCCGCCTGCGCCATCATCTTCTCGTCAAGAGTTCGCTCGACGCCGCGATAGCGGCGCCAACGTCACTCGGTGATGGCCTTGATTTCTTCGGCGACCTTGGCGGTGATGTCGGTCTGGGGCATCTGAGTCTGCAGCGCCATCATCTTCATCATGTCGCCGGCCACCTTGATCTTGCCGCCCATGAACGCCTGCATGGCTGCGGCTTGATCGTTCATCGCGCCGGTCGAGGTGTCCATGTAGCTCTTCACGGTGCCGTCACCGAACGGGACATCGGTGATGACCTGATTGATGCGAATCACCGCGGTGATCTTGGGTGCTTGATCTTGATACTTCGCGCGGATCGCCCTGGCGGCGTCCATCCACTCCGAGGAAAGAAAGGGGAAAGCCATGTCGAGGATGACCTCCATGGGGTTCGAACGCTACTTGCCGTCGATCGGCGCGACGACGACATCGGGTCGGACCCGGTCCTCGCCCTGGAGTCGGTAGACGGCGAGGAGCGCACCGGCCGCATCGTGGATCGCCCACGGACCTTCGCCGACGAAACGTTCGCCACGCGTCAACGGTCGACCGTGCCCCACCAGCAGCCGTTCGTCCTCGTCGACCGACACCGACGCCATGTCCCGCATGGCGTCGGCCGGCGACAGCACGACGTCCGGCCCGATCCGGTCGAGGGGGACGGCCTCGGTCGACGTGAACGAACCGATCGAGGTGCGACACAGGGCGCGCAGGTGGGCGCCACCGCCCAGGGCGCGTCCGAGATCGGCGGCCAGGGTGCGCACATAGGTGCCGGAGGAGCACTCGACCTCGCAGGCGACGACCGTCGGATCGCCGGTCGGTGCGACGTCGAACCGGTGCACGGTCACCGGCCGACCGGGTCGCTCCACCTCGACCCCGGCCCGGGCCAGGACGTGCAGACGAGTTCCGTCGATCTTGACCGCCGAGACCATCGGCGGGATCTGCACGATGTCGCCGGTGAGGGCGGCGGCGGCCGCCTCGACCCGCTCGATGGTCACATCGCCCATGTCGTGGGTGGCGGTCACCGTGCCCGACGCGTCGAGGGTGTCGGTCTCCACACCGAGCACGATCTCGGCCGTGTAGGTCTTGGGCAGGGCGGTGAGGTGACGCAGCAGTCGCGTCACCCGACCGACGCCGAGCAGCAGCACACCGGTGGCATCGGGATCGAGGGTGCCCGAATGGCCGACGCGCCGGGTGCCCAGCAGGCCGCGCGACTTGGCCACGACGTCGTGCGAGGTCCACCCGGCTGGCTTGTCGACGACGACGAGTCCGTCGGGACCGTCGGTCCCGCGCCGGGAACTCACGACGCGGGTTCGTCCGTCTCGCTCGTCGCCGACGTCTCGGTCGTGACCGGACGGTCGCCCGCCGCCAACAACGACTCGATCCGCGCCCCCTCGCGCACCGCCGGATCCGGGCGGAACGACAACTCCGGCGTGCGCTTCATGCGGGCCTGACGGCCGATCGCGCCCTGCAGACGCCACCGCACCTCACCCAGCGCCTCCAGCACCGCGTCGTCACCGTCCTCACCCTCGAGGGTGTCGAAGAACACGACCGCGTGACGGAGATCGCCCTCGATCTCGACCGCGGTGACCGTGACCATCTCCAGGCGGTCGTCGTCGGACCGCTCCAGTTCGTCGGCGAGGATCTCGCGCAGCAACTCGTTGAGCCGGGCGGTACGCGGATACTGCCGGGAGGTCCCGTGGCTTCCTCGTCGTGCCATCACCGCACCTCCGATTGACTGGTCGCACCGCCCGTCGCGGTGCGCTTCAGACTCGAGGGATCTCGCGATCCTCGTAGGTCTCGATGATGTCGCCGGCCTTGAGGTCCTGGAAGTCGGTGAGGCCGATGCCGCACTCGAAACCGGAGGCCACCTCGCGCACGTCGTCCTTGAATCGCCGCAGCGAGGCGATGGCGCCCTTCCAGATGACCGTGCCCTCGCGCAGGAACCGCACCTTCGAGCCCCGGGTGATCTGTCCGTTGGTGACGTAGCAACCGGCGATGGCTCCGACCCGCGGCACCCGGAAGATCTCGCGCACCTCGGCCTCGCC
>RFZO01000252.1 GCA_009920715.1 Actinomycetota bacterium
CCAGGGGGGGTTCGCCAGGGGTACACCGCAGATAGGCAGGGTCGGACCACCTTCCTGCACGGGTATGGGATGTGGAGTCCGTGGTCCGACCCGTGCGTGGGCGGTGTACCCGTGACAAACCGGAGGACCCATGCTGAGTATCCGCGACACCCTCGACCGCCTCGTCGCCGCGAATGAGGCCTACCGGCGTGGCGACGCCCCGCTCATGACCGACTCCGAATACGACGCGCTCGAGGACGCGCTCGCCGAGGCGGTCGCGTCGTCCGACCCGTCCGACCCCGATGTGTCGGCGGCGGCGGCGTTCCTCGCGACCATCGGTTCCGCCCCCGCCGATGACAGCGGGTGGACCAAGGTGCGGCACGACGCACCGATGCAGTCCCTCAACAAGGCCCAGGACGCCGCCGACGCCCGTGCGTGGGCCGCGACCGTCGGGGCGGGCGACCTCGTCGTCAGCGAAAAGCTCGACGGCATATCTTGCTTCGACGAGGCCACCCCCATCCATCTCGCTAATGGGGAACGCATCGCCATCGGCGATGTGGTTCGCAACAACCTCCGCTCAGCGGTTCTCACCTGGAGCCCCGAATCCGGACTTGGGGTGTCGCAAATCACGGACGTCCACGACAACGGACCCCGTGAGGATTGGGTGCGGTTGACGCTGGAAGACGGTAGCACCATCCTGGTCACCAGCGATCACCTGTTCTACGTGAAGGACAAGGGGTGGGTACCTGCGAAGGATTTACTCGGCGAGGACATCATCACGCCCGATGAGTAGACTATACGTTCGGGTGACCGTGAACCCATCCACACCGAAGGATGGGTTCACGGTCACCCGGAGGTACACGCATGTTGATCGGACCTGACTGGCTTATTGAGCACCTTCGGAAACCGAAGGGTATGGGAAACACCTTACTCGGAAGGTCGATCGTAAACCGAGCCAAGGCTGAAGCCGTCGTAGTGACGGTTCGGTGCGACGTGTGTGGGTCGGATGAAAGTGTCGGCATGGGTGCCCGACTACGTCACTTGGTGAATATGACGGTTCGACACGAATCGAAGTACGAACATTACAAGTGCCAAAGGTGTATGCGGGAGGTAGCGTCGGCATCACGGCGACACACCATCAACACCCCTGAGTTCAAGGCCAAAATCAAAGAACGACCGAGTTGGCAGTCACAGGCCGACCCTACGACCTTGTCGGAATGGGTGCAAAAGGGGGCTGCTACCAGGTCGAACACGCTGGCGGGAAAGACCCCCGCGCAACGATCCGAAGGGGTGCGGAAGCAGTGGGCCACAATGAGTGACGACGTGAAGCGGGAACGGGCGCGAAAAATCGGGGAAACCTCACGCGCACACTGGGCGGGGATGACGGACGACCAACGGTCTGCACGGGTCGAACGAATGATTCGGGGTCGACCTCGGTCATGTGTGTCGGACGACTTCAAAGCGGCCCTACTGGGCGCTGGCCTATACGATGGGTTTGAGAGTGAAGTGGCCGTGTCGGGTTTTGTGGCCGATGAAGTCAACGTGTCCGACAAGATCATCATCGAGTTCTACGGGGACTACTACCACTGCAACCCTCGCATCTACACCGACCCGAACACCTACAACACGACCCTCCACATGACCGCAAAGGACAAGTGGGCCTACGACCGCAGGCGGCTCGCGGCCTTCTACAAGGCTGGGTACCGTGTCCGCATCGTGTGGGAAAGCGACTGGCGCAAGAATCCAGAAGCAGTCCTTGAGGGCGTTAGGGTGTTCTTGGCCGAATGACCGCGTAGTGGTGTTTTGTGGTTCGGCACCCACACGGGCGGTGTATGACCCACATCATCAGCGAGATCATCATGCGCGTAATGAAGGTAGAAAAGGTTGAGGGTTCACGTCGTGCGTTCGATGTGACGGTCGCAAACACACACGCATACTTCGTGGGTTCGGGGGTGCTTGCCCACAACTGCAGCCTCAAGTACATCGACGGTGCCTTCGTCCGCGCCGCGACCCGTGGCGACGGCGAGACGGGTGAGGACATCACCCGCAACGTCGTCCGCATGAAGGGCGTCGTCCGCGCCATCAAGGGCTTCACGGGCCACATCCGTGGCGAGATCGTCCTGCGGCGGTCCGACCACGCAGCACACTTCCCCGACTACTCGAACCCCCGCAACGCGGCGGCGGGCGTCGCGAAGCGCCTGGACGGGGTCGGCGTCGAACACCTGACCGTGTACGCCTACCAACTGGTCCGCGACGGCGGCACCCCGTTGACCCGCAAGCGGGACGAACTGACCGTCCTCTGGTCCGCGACGGCGGCACCCCGTTGACCCGCAAGCGGGACGAACTGACCGTCCTCGCCCGCGTCGGGTTCCCCGTGCCGAACTGGCAGGTCGTCCCCGGTGTCGATGCCGCCGTCGTCATCCGCGACGGCTACGACCGCGACGCGCAGGACTACGACATCGACGGGCTCGTACTCGAGGTGGACGACCTCGAGCGTGCCGCCGCCCTGGGCGAACTGAACCACCGTCCGAAGGGGTCGGTCGCCTACAAGTTCTCGCACATGACCGCCGAGACCACCCTACGCGACGTCGTCTGGCAGGTCGGCAAGTCGGGACGGCTCACCCCCGTCGCCGTGTTCGACCCCGTCACGCTCGCGGGTGC